>CAZJBB010000121.1:0-9405 GCA_964543995.1 uncultured Bacteroidales bacterium | reverse complement strand
CTTCCGATCTTTATTTTCAATTGAGGTATATATGTGGTAGTATTGCAAGCATTCCAAGGCCCTTTTTCCATAAGGAGCCACTTTGGGGTTGGCAATGGCTATTTTTTTTAAATCCGGGCTTTTAAAAGATTCTATACCCTTAGATATATCGATTTTTGAACTCCATAATACCAAATGACCTATGCCATAAAGTTTTGGGTTTGTGGTTGTCAGTCCATTCTGATAAAGTTTTTCAGGAAAAGAAAGATCCGCAGAGAAAAACACATCATAAGGGGCACTATTTACAATTTGTTGGTATAAATTTCCGGAAGAACCATAAATGAAATCTACTTGAATGGATGGATTGGCTTTTTGAAATTCCTTGCTCAACTCCTCCATTACATAACGCGTATCGGCTGCTGCTGCTATCGTAATTTTCTGGCTATAAGCACGAAAGGCAAAAAGACAGCAAATCAGTGCAATATGTATTGAAAATTTACGCAAAAAAATCGCCTTCATGTTAAATGATTGAATGTTAGCAAATATATTGAAAATTAGCGAAATTCGATGGTTAGATTACTTTAACTCGCTCCTTAAGTAATCCATATACTTTTTCCAGTTTTCCTGCAATACAGGAAATTCTTTTTCATCAATATAAGAATCCATTAACTTTAGGAGTTCTTTTGCATTGGCAAGATTCTTATTATTCCATTCAGAGGAAATTTTCTCTAGGACGATATATCTGAGGGCATCAATAAATTCTACTTCCTGTGAACTGTTCGGATTTACTTTTTTTATGATACTGAGTATTTTTGCAATTTCCGTTTTAAACTTGGAATAATCATACCCTGATGTCGGTTCAATCTCCAGCTTTTCAATCAAATAATGTTTTACTAAATGATTTGTGAGGTTGAGTGCGGAAGCGTCATCATGCCCAACAGTAAAACACAAGGGCCTTTTGAATTGATTTTGTTTCAATAGACTCATAAAAACCCTATCGCCTCGCAATAAAAAGTGTTCGTAGTATGTAGGTCTAATTACCCAAGTTAAATTCCCTACCGTAAAAGTGGAGTCGTGCCAATCACAATACTCAATGGTATCGAGAATTGATGAGGGTAAGTCGAATTGAATTTTATGCTTAGTGGATAGAAAAGCCGGATACCAATTGGTGTTTAAAAGATTGATATCTATCACCGAAACATCTTTTCGGTATCCTTCTACTATTTGCAAATACCATAAGGGGATGGTAAAGTTGTCACCGGAAGACATGAGTATAGCATTTTGATCACACAAGCTTAAAACCTTCCTGTTTATTTCCAAGAAGAAGTCTCCAAAGCCGCCTCTTTTCTTGCCTTCTTTAAAGGCTATAAGGGCAGAATCCAAATGGTTGTTTTTTAAATATGAAAAAGCAAGCGAACCCCATTCACCCGTGATCTTTGAGTAGGGATCCAGCACCAAGACTTCACCTAAATACTTTTTGGAAAGGGCATTTACGGTTTCAAACTCTTGGCTTGTTTTGAGGGTTAAAGCATAACTCATTTGAGTCATTCCCCGACCATCTTTGGAGTTCAATCGGCTATAAGCATAACCAAGAAAATAATGCGCTTCGGCATTTTTGGGCTCTAAAGAAACGGCTGCCTCAAGGTACTCTATGGCTTTTTTATAATCTTGTGCATCAAAATCCTTTTTGAATTCAGCTTTTCCTTTGTTTAGAAGGGATTCAAATTCAGTGTTTTGAGAAAAAATGGATAAGCTTAGTAAAGTAAAAATAATAAATAAGGTTGCTTTCATGAAAGCAAAAATACACAGAAATTTCAGTTCTAACCCAGTCCCTGAATTAATAATTCAAATACCATACCGTGCCGTTGAGCACACTTGCAAAAGAAACCCAGCACAAATAAGGGATTAATAAATAGGCAGCCAGTTTCTCTATTTTGTAAAATGAAATGATGGTGAATAATATTGCAAGGAGCATAAGCATAATTTCAACGAATGCCCAACCTATTAAATGATGGTTGAAGAAAATAGCAGACCAAGCCATATTCAAAATGAATTGAAGAATAAACAATCCTAAAGCTTTGTTTTTGTTTTGTTTAGAGTTGTGCCAAACCAAACCCACTGAAATTCCCATCATTAGGTACAGCAGGGTCCAAACCGGACCGAAAATCCAATTGGGTGGATTCCAATCCGGTTTTAGAATGAATGGATACCAGTTTTTTATATCATCTACTATGCTTATTCCGCTTCCTGCACCAAGGCTTAAACATATAATTGAAGAAATCGCAATTTTCAGAATGAGCTTTTTCATTGTGTTTTACTGAAATACGACTGAAGCATACGGTACCTATAATTAAATATTTCCTTCACCTTTTTGTGTACAAACAGCTTTCCAATGATTTTCCCCAAAAAAGATTTGCCAATATCATAATACACAATGTCTGTCATCATTACGCCACCCTCAACTTCCTTGAAGTAATGTTCATGATGCCAAATTCGGTATGGCCCTTTAAGTTGTTTGTCGATAAAAAACACACCCTTTTTTAAATGGCTAATTTTGGTTTGCCACTTAAACGGAATATTGAAAATAGGCCTAATAACATATGTAATCAATAGACCTTCATGCATTTTATCAGGGACCTCTGATGTAATTTCAAAAGTCAAATCCTTAGGTGTAATCAAGTTGAGATTTTTAGGAGTGGCAAAAAAATCCCAAGCGGCTTGCAAGGATATGGGTAAAAATTGTTTTTGCTCTATTGTGTTCATAGTGTCTTAAACAATGAACTCTTGTTTTTGTTTAATCATAGGTTTGATTTTAAGAGATGTATGACTTTTTCATTTGAACCTCTCTTAGAATAATGACAATGGGTAATCCTTTTATAATAATCGTTAAAATTGTCTTTCTCGCTTTGAAATGCTGTATTTTTGTATTACACTTAATTTAGACTTAAATTAAGCTTTTCAAGCTAACATTAAAATCATAAATATGAAAAATCAATGCTATAAACTCTTTGTGTTTTGTTTGTTTTGGGCGAATTTTGTTCATGCACAAAATTATCCATTGAACGGTGGATTCGAAAATTGGACAGGAAATTTGCCGGATCATTGGACCACCCTAAGTGGTTCCGGTCCAATCTTTCAAGGAAGTCCATATTCAGGATTGCATTCAGCAACCTTAGGAATGGTATATGACGGTATCATTGATTGGTGGGGAGGTGCAATTACACAAACGGATACCAATGCCTTCAAGCCTATAGCCGTAAGCGGAAGTTGGTCCGGAACTACTTATGTTCGTGTTAAAGTTGAAGTGTATGATGCTTCCAATAATATCATCGGAAGTATGGACTCCACAAGCAATATTTCGGGGTCTAATTGGTCCAATTTTGGGTTTCCTATTAATTACACATCTGCAGCCTTGCCATATAGAACCCAAATTTCTATTGTAAACATGGGGGCGACACAGAATAATGCCTGTAATATTGATAGTGTGACATTTATTTATTTGCCTGCTGCTACAATTGAGCAGGGAAGTACTGAGAGTTTGATCGTCTACCCCAACCCGGCTAAAGATAAAATATACATTAAAGCTCAGGAAAATGGGAAACTAAAGCTGTATAACGCCTTGGGTGCTTTAGTGAAAACAATAGCGCTGTTTAAAGGTGAGAATGTCGTTGAAGTTTCCGGTTTCAATCCCGGGATGTACGTCCTCCTATTGTCTGAATCCAATAGAATAGCGGTTTCTAAGTTGATGATTCAGTAATGCTTTATAGATGAATAACTATTGAAGTGATGAGGCTGCATTGAAAGTTGCGTTTTTCTTTATTGTGAATGGAGTGACTCAATTTAAATATCTCGATTAGAATAAATTGCTTCGGTTGTTACAGCCTCGTAAAATCTAGTTTTTACTTTTGAGTTGCCCTCTTTGTTGCATGAAATCTACTTACTGTTTCTTCGAATCATCGGATAGGATATTTTGACCCCAGATTCCGCATTGGAGACATACAATAGACCTAAAGCAAGCAAGTTTTCAATATTATCAATTGAAGTGTTTATAATCTGAAAAAAATCATGCGGAAACGTCGAAGCAAATGTAATTCTAGAAATTCTCAAAACATTTGCTATGTTGGGCTTATCCCAATTAATGCATTAGTTCGTGCCTCCTAATGCATAATTCGGGTTGAACTTCACTGATATGCGTTTTCAAGAAATTAAATGCGGAACAAAGCGACTTAAATTATCAGTAATTAAACTTGAGGTTTCTCGAATGCCGATTCCGGCAGGTTCTTGTCCTACCACCCAACTGCCCACCAAAGGATGGTTTTTGTCGAAATCAGGTAAAGGGCAAAGTTCCTGATATATAAAACCTTCTTCACCATATTCGCCATAGGTTTCAGAAATAATGTTCCCTTGTTTTACCATTTGGATGTTTTGACCTTCGCGGGAGAGGAGGGGCTTTTTTACGTAATTGTTTCCGAGTAAATCTTTGTCTTCTTCGAAATAGCATTCCAAGAGGTTTTTATGTCCTTTGTTTAATTGCCATAAAATGGGAAGAATGGCTTTATTGGATAAAATCATTTTCCAAGAGGGTTCAATCCAAAAAGTTTTGTTCTTATCCTCTAAGATTTGCTTTCCAAAATCCTCGTTTATTAACCATTCATAAGGATAAAGCTTGAAAATGTTTTTTATAGCTTGGTCTTGCATATCCACAAATTCCATTTCTTCATCATCCCAACCGATTTCGTCAATGGTAAGGAATTTGGTTTCTAATCCGGCTTGGATGGCACAATCGCGCATGTATTCAGTGGTGGTAGCGTCCTCAAGGTTGTCAGCAACACAAGTAAAATGAAGTGCCCCATTATTCAGATAGGGTTTGAGGTATTTCCAATATTCAATGAGCTTTTCGTGTATGGAATTGAATTGGTCCTTTTTTGGGAAAACTTCTTGCAACCAATGCCACTGCACTACCGATGACTCGAATAATGAAGTCGGGGTGTCGGCATTAAATTCAAGGAGTTTTGGCATCCCGCTTTTAAAGGTGAAATCAAAACGACCATAAATGGCCGGGGCATCGTTATTCCAACTGTTTTCAATATGAGGGATAAACCATTCCGGAATAAAAAATTTGTGGTATAGGTTGTTGTCCATGACATATTGTACTGCCTCCAGACAAAGTTTCCACAAGGCCTGGGTGGCTTTTTCTATGGTTTCCACTTCCACCATGGACAATTCGTAGTAGGCAGTTTCATCCCAATAGGTAGAGTCTAAGGTGTGGAAGCCAAAGCCCAAGTCTTCCACTTTTTGTTGCCAGTTGTGTCGAGGCAAGATGAGGTTTCTTTTCATGCTGATTTAGGATGATACATGAAAAGTGCTGCTTCCAAAGCCCCCCCTCACTACATTGGTTTTAAAAGAATTTGAACCAACATTTGACTTTTCCGGAATGGCAGAAGAATAATATCCGGCTCTTGAATATCCTCCGTAGTTATAGATTCCATAAGGGCGAAAAGCATAATACATTCCGTAATAATGTCGGTTCATGTGTGAATATCCAGCGGTAGAATCAGAACGCATATATACCCTTTTTTCTGGTCGCAGACTGGAATTATTGCAGCTTGAAAATGCAGAAGCAACCAACACCAGTTTAATGATTTTTGATTTCTTCATGAAAATTATTTGACGGTGATGTATAATTCATAATCTTTTTTCAAATATACCGATTGAGATTCCCCATTGTTGTTTTCGGCGACCTGGGAAGAAGCTCCAAGGGTGGGGAGGGTATCTTTATAAATGATGGTCTTCACCAGTTTGTTTTTTACCCATACCGCATGTTGAGTCGTCAATATGTCCAAGCTATCGTTGAGGTGATCAACGGTTAATACGGTTTCCACCGCGCCGTCCTTGGATATATCTTTCACGGCATCATCATGGCTGCATCCTAACACAGTAAAGGCAGCAAAGAGGCTCAATACGGGTAATATTTTCATGATATCAGAGTTTTTTACAAAAATAATGAATATGCTCAATAATTTGCCTTTGCAATAATTTTTATCAATTAAATTTTTAACCAAATAACTTGTTTACAAAAAGCTGAAATTGAGAACTTTGTTTATTTATTGATTCAATTCCTTAAGCCTCTCCGTAAGTGCATACCATTCGTCTCTATATCTTGCAGCTTCGGAAAAGTCCAGCTCTTTTGCGGCTGCATCCATATTCTTTTTTGTGGTTGTGATAAGCTTGCTGAGCTGTTCTTTCGTCATGTATTGAACCACCGGATCTGCGGCAACATTTATTTGATTGCTCTCGCTGTATATTTTACGACCCGGTTTTTTAGAATCCGCAACGGAAGTCTGATGCATAATGTCTTCCTTGCTTTTCATAATTTGACGAGGCGTAATGCCATTGGCAATATTATACGCCAATTGTTTTTCTCTCCGACGATTGGTTTCATCAATGGTGCGTTGCATGGAATAGGTGATTTTGGATGCATACATAATTACCTTGCTGTTCAGGTTTCTTGCTGCACGCCCTGCCGTTTGAGTGAGAGAACGTTCCGATCGGAGGAAACCTTCTTTGTCTGCATCTAAAATAGCAACCAAAGCCACCTCCGGTAAGTCCAATCCTTCTCTAAGTAAATTCACACCAATCAATACATCAAAAACATCCAAACGGAGGTCACGGATGATTTCGATTCTATCTAAAGTATCCACATCCGAGTGAATATAGCGGCAACGAACATTGAGTTTTGTCATGTACTTGTATAATTCCTCTGCCATGCGTTTGGTTAGGGTGGTTACCAAAACTTTATCCCCCGTTTTAATCACATTATCCACCTCTTCTAATAAATCATCCACTTCGTTTTCCGAAGGCCGTACTTCAATGATGGGATCCAGCAAACCTGTTGGACGCACCAATTGTTCTACAACTATGCCTTCGCATTGTTGAAGTTCATAATCTGCCGGGGTGGCACTTACAAAAATGGTTTGCAGCATCATGTTTTCAAATTCATGAAACTTCAAAGGACGATTGTCTAATGCGGAGGGTAAACGAAAACCATATTCCACCAAGTTGGTTTTGCGAGAACGATCTCCACCATACATGGCTTTAATTTGAGGCACAGTTACATGACTTTCATCAATCACCATCAAGAAATCTTTAGGGAAATAATCTAACAAGCAGAAAGGTCTGGCGCCAATATCCCTGCCATCGAAATAGCGAGAATAATTCTCAATTCCGGAACAATAACCCAATTCTCTCAGCATTTCAAGGTCGTAGGTTACCCTGTCTTCGAGTCGTTTGGCTTCGAGGTGTTTGCCGATTTCTTTAAAATAATCCACTTGCTTCATCAAATCATCTTGAATTTGATAAATGATGCTGTTGATCCTGTCTTTAGAAGTAACGAAAATATTGGCAGGATAGATGTTGATTTGTTCCAGCTTTTCTGTGCTAAATCCTTGCAATGGATCCGTAATTTCAATGGATTCAATTTCATCGCCCCAAAAGATTACCCTGTAAGCTATATCGGTATAAGCAGGATAAATATCTACGGTGTCGCCCTTAACCCTGAAATTTCCTCTTTGCAATTCGGTTTCGGTGCGAGAATACAAACTGTCTACCAAATGCATCAGCAGTTTATTGCGACTCATTCTTTGTCCAACGGCGATGGGAATAATGCTTTTTGCAAACTCTTCCGGATTTCCGATACCATAAATACAGGAAACCGAAGAAACCACAATCACATCCCTGCGTCCTGAAAGTAGGGCAGAGGACGCACTTAAACGTAGCTTTTCAATTTCATCGTTAATTTGTAAATCCTTTTCAATATAGGTGTTGGTTACCGGAATATAGGCTTCCGGTTGGTAGTAATCGTAATAGGAGACGAAATACTCCACGGCATTCTCAGGGAAAAACTGTTTGAATTCTCCATATAATTGTGCAGCCAAGGTTTTGTTGTGGCTAAATACCAAGGTGGGAAGTTGCACTTGTTCAATTACATTGGCAATGGTAAAGGTTTTTCCGGAACCGGTAACGCCAAGCAAGGTTTGCGCACTATCCCCTCGTTTGATGCCCTCCACCAATTGCTTGATGGCTTCCGGTTGATCGCCGGATGGGGTAAAGTCGGATATAATTTTAAATTTCATTTCTTGAACTTCATCTGTTACATTTCTTAAGGGTGTTTTTCAAAAGGGGATTCAGCTTTTACTATTCATTAAGCATTTTCCAATGGCGGCAATAGCCATCATTACTCTCCAATAATCTTAATCAATACTCGTTTCCTTCTTTTTCCATCAAACTCTCCATAGAAAACGGCTTCCCAGGGACCTAAATCCAATTTTCCTTGGGTAATGGCAATAACCACTTCTCTTCCCATAATTTGTCGTTTGAGATGGGCGTCTCCATTATCTTCTCCCACATTATGATGGTATCCGGTAGGGCTAAAGGGGGCTAACTTTTCTAACCATTCCATATAATCTCGGTGCAAACCCGATTCGTTATCGTTAATAAAAACGCTGGCTGTAATGTGCATGGCATTTACCAAACATAGGCCTTCTTTAATTCCGCTTTCCTGAACGGCATCTTGCACATTTCCGGTAATATGAATGAATTGAAACCTTTTTTCGGTGTTAAACCAAAGTTCTTTTTTATAGGATTTCATATATGATTGTGTTGTTAATGGACTGAAAATCTTATTTTTAAATGCATCATCTTAATTGTTTCAAAGCGTTTTTGCATGGAAATGAAAGGTTCAATCGATTCATTTGGGTTTCATTTGAAAGTTTTATTTCACATGCTGAATTTATGATAACAAATGTACAGCAAATTTGATTTTGTAATTTGTTTTTATGGATATCAATATTGTCTGTTACAAAACTCAAACTTTATTATATTTGCAAAAAGAGATTATATGACTAAGTTACAAATGACTGAACTCCACAATTTGTCAACTAAGGATAAAATTAAAGTTGTTCAAACATTGTGGAATGATATTGCAAAAGAAAGCAATTTGGACAGTATGCCCATAGAGCATAAAAAAATACTTGGTGAAAGGTTAAGTATTATTGATTCAGGAAAAGCAAATTTTAAATCATGGACTGAAGTTCAAGAGAAGAACAGAAAGGTGCTGTGAAATGCCCTGTTGAAAAATGACAGGAAAATATCATGGATTTCGTCAATGGGAAATTCGTAACATATGAAATCCATCATAATATTATTATCTGTGGATTAATAAGAAATAAAAACACATGAAATTTAAGGTCTTGATTCTTGCTGAGGCTGAGACTGATATAGACAAGGGATATGTTTGGTGCGAATTAAAGCAATTCGGATTAGGAGCTTAAAGGTTCTTTAATGAAGTTGAAAGTTTCCTCAGTAAAGTGACCTACTTCCTCAGTGAAGTTGAAAGTTTCCTCAGTAAAGTGACTTACTTCCTCAGTG
>CAZJBB010000120.1:0-9605 GCA_964543995.1 uncultured Bacteroidales bacterium | reverse complement strand
GGCTTACCCATTTTTCTTTATTGCAAATTAAAGCCATCTTTAGGATTTCTGCTAGACCGGATTGTATATGTTGCAAGGGTAATGTTTGCAGAAATTCCGTAAAAATAAAATTCGCCGTGGGTTGATGGAAGGTCCCGATGAGATTTTTTACTCCATTAAAGTCAAAAGCAGTCTTGCCCCCAATGGCGGCATCACATTGTCCAATTAGTGTAGTAGGGATATTGATGTAACGCATTCCTCTTTTATAAGTGGAAGCTACAAAACCTCCCAAATCAGAAATCACTCCTCCTCCCAAATTAATCAATACATCCGATCTTGAAAAAGACTGTAAATGGAGTTCTTTCCAAATATATTCAACCGTTGAAAGTGTTTTTTGTTTTTCTCCCGCTTCCAGGCAAATGATAAAAGCTGAATTTAATCTAGGCGTGGACTTCAATACTTTTTCTAGGCAATTTGATTGGGTGTTTTTATCGCAAACAAGTACAAATTTTACTTTTTCGTTAAAATTATTTTGAAGAAAAACCTCTATTTGATCATCACAGCGGTTGCTGATGCTTAAGTGGGTATTGTCCGGTGAAAAAGGATTCATTAGCATACATGCAAAAATAATGATAAATGATAACAAAACAGATTTTACACCGATTGTATATATGTAATAGTCCCATTTCGCTTCGCTCAATTGCACTAAACATCTATTACAGGGGCATTTTAGGATAATTCAATAGGAGGACTATAAAATTCAAAATGATTTTACTTAATTTTACCTAAAACTTCACAACAATCAGCCCTGACAGTTGTTTAAACAGAATCTTAGCTTCGAATTTTAAAATTTCACTCAATGGATGTTTCATTTAACAATACACAAAGGGCATTTGCCGGGAAAAGTCTGCAAGATTTAAGACGAATGTATCTCTTATTCAGCATTTTAA
This sequence comes from uncultured Bacteroidales bacterium, assembly GCA_964543995.1. Classification (GTDB taxonomy): domain Bacteria; phylum Bacteroidota; class Bacteroidia; order Bacteroidales; family CAIXTV01; genus CAIXTV01. The sequence continues at coordinate 8,676 of CAZJBB010000120.1, read as the reverse complement.
GCCAAGCATGGATGGTAAATATTGGCAAAAGCTTGCTCAACTTGGCTTTAAAAGTGCATTTTCCAATTCATTGGATATTGAAACCAAGCATTTTCAAACAGTTTTGCGGAGGTGAAAATATTGAAGAAGCTGTTGAAATAGTGAATGAATTAGAGCAGAACGGAATCAAATCCATTTTAGATTATTCGGCTGAGGGGATCAAAGACGAAGCCTTTTTTGACACTACAGTAAGCCAAATACTTGCTACTATAGAAAAATCAAAAACCAATAGCAGCATTCCTTTTGCGGTTTTTAAAATGACCGGGATATGCCGATTGGAACTCCTCGAAAAAATAAGCCTTGGCGAAACCTTGTCCGAAAGTGAATCCCTTGAGTACGAAAAGGTATTACTCAGGGTTGATCTTATTTGTCGTCATGCTCAATCAGCCAATATTTCGGTGATTATTGATGCAGAAGAAAGCTGGATACAACCGGCTATTGATGATATGGTAGAAGAGATGCAAGACATGTATAATAAAACCCAAGCTACCGTTTATAATACCTTGCAAATGTACCGCACCGACCGTCTGGAATATCTTAAAAATCAATATGAAATGGCCAAAACGAAAAACATTCATCTTGGATTTAAGTTGGTTAGGGGTGCCTATTTAGAAAAAGAAAGAGACAGAGCCATTGAAAAAGCCTATATCTCTCCCGTTTTCACTTTCCAAGAGGCAACTCATCAGGCATATAATCAAGCAGTTGACTTTTGTGTTCAACACATTGACCGCATTGCTTTATTTGCAGGCACCCACAATGAAGAAAGTTGTTATCACTTGATGGAAATTATGCAAACACAAAACATTCCCAATCATCATCCGAGAATATATTTCTCTCAATTATTTGGAATGAGCGACCATATCAGCTATAACCTTTCTGCAGCTCAATATAATGTTGCCAAATACTTGCCTTATGGGCCACTCAAATTGGTGCTGCCTTATTTGATTCGTCGGGCAGAAGAAAACACTTCCATACGCGGGCAAACCGGTAGGGAGTTGGGTCTGATCAAGTTGGAAAAAAAACGGAGAAAGTCTCAAAAAAGGAAATGAATGATGTGTCCCTTTATTTCCCTTCCTGCTCCATATATAGTTTAAGTAAGCGGGCAACATATTTTCCAAACACATCAAACTCTATATTGATAATCGAACCGGGTATAAAGTTGTGGAAATTGGTAACCGCATGAGTGAATGGAATGATAGCCACAGAAAAGTATCCGGCTCCTGAATCTACTACGGTTAAACTAACTCCATTTACAGAAATAGAGCCCTTTTCTACCGTAATATTGGCTTTTGATGCATCATATTTGAACCAATATTTCCAACTTCCGTCAAATTCTTCAACTTTATAGCATTCGGCGGTTTGGTCCACATGGCCTTGTACAATGTGCCCATCGAAACGGCCATCCATGCGCATGCTGCGTTCGAGGTTTACTTCATAACCCACCTTCCAACTTCCCAGATTGGTTTTATCCAAGGTTTCTTGAATAGCAGTAACAGTATAGCTTTCTTTTTCATAATCCACTTTAACCACGGTAAGGCAAACCCCATCATGAGCCATACTTTGATCAATTTTTAATTCTTTGGCAATGGGAGTTTGGATGCTGATGTTGATATTGCTTCCTTCTCTTTCGATATTCACCACTTTTCCGGTGGCTTCTACAATTCCTGTAAACATAGTGTTTTTATTTTTGAGTTGATAATTAACGATATAAACTTACTGATCCGGAAAGGGTTCTTTTCTTAATGCCTTGAAGCTTGTATTCATATACATCGCAGACATAATAATACACCCCATCGGCACAGTCTTGGTGGCTTGACATGTTCTTTCCGTCCCAGTTAATATTTGGATCCGAGGTTTTATAGACAACTTTTCCCCATCGGTTGAATATTTTCATGTCTACCTTTTCTACAAAGAAATAAGGAATCTTGGGAGTAAATACATCATTAATCCCATCCCCATTTGGGGTGAAAACATTAGGGAGTTCGTAACCACTGCAGCTATCCCCTGTAATGCAACTGAAATTGCTTAACACACTTTCGTTTCCGGCTGAATCAATGGAAGTGATTACATAGCAACCCAAAACATTGTTTAAGTTGGAATGGATAAACGAGGTGTCGTTTGGATTGCTGATATGCTGAATCAAGTTTAAGCTTGCGTTTTCATCTGCAAAATAATATATATTGTAACCTGCCACATCAGCACCACAAGAAGGATTGGGACGTGTCCAATTTAAATAATTGAAATAGCAGTCGGTATATAAAGAAAGTACAGAGGGACAAGGGGGTATATTATCAATGGGAGACTTGCAAGAAATTTCCGAGTAATTTAATATGGGATTAATTAACCCTTCCGATGAATAGTGCCCAACACTCTTTATCAGATAGCAATAGGTAGTTCCATTCACCAAACCGGTATCTAAAAATTGATGCAGTTGAGTATAGCCTAAAGAATCGAATAATAAGCTTATCGGATTTTTCTTAAACACCAAAAAAGTATCGTTGGTCCAAGGAACGTTTTCATTCCAAGTTAAAAGCAACTTTTTATCGGTTGGAGTGATGCTTAAAAACACGGAAGACGCAAAATGGGTACTCCCAATAAATACTCTGTTTCCTAAAGCAACATTATAAAAATCAATGCGATACGAATATGGATAGGTTAAGGTATTTATCAAAGTGTCGTGATATAACGTATCGTTAATTCCATCCAAGGAATCTATTAATGTCGGCGCAATCAATGTGTTTCCTTGAGAACGCCAAATTAAATAACGGTATGGACCCGGTAAAAGCAAGGTATCAAATTCGGTGGGCTTAGACCATGCAATATACATACTTCCGTTGGTGACATCTGTGTTGGTAACACTCTCATTCGTTATTACAGGAACGTCCTTTTTTAACTTTGTACATGCTTCGTTTGAGGCATAACTTTCATCAGTATCAGGGTAATAAGCAATCACCATATAGCAATAATCGTTACCATGTATCAATCCTATTCCATGATCATCATCGAAATACGTGGTGTCTGACAAGGAATTCGTTTGCCCAATATAGGAATAACCGGTATAAGCAGGCACTCCGGTTTCGCAATAGGAATGCAGGTAACCGTAATATCCAACCCGCCGATATATTTTATAACCTATTGCGTTGCTGCAAGTGGATGGATTCCAATTCAAGAAAATTCCATTCCCGGAAGCATTCGCAGTTAAATTTTCAGGTGCCGGTCCATTGACTTTGATTTGCAAAGTCTTATAGGCTACCAATGAGATGGGTGAGCCGTTGTCTTTGGCTTTAAAGTAAACTAAGTAACGGTTTTTTCTAACATGGGAACAGTTGGTGTGCCAGGTAAAAAGAGAAGTCACTGTACCCACGCCGGCTATGGGTTGTGGAAAACTAGCAGGATTATTGGCTAAATTTAATGGCCCTCCATTAGCCGTCAGGGTTACCACATCCATATCGATATCCGTTGCTGTAACAGGGAAAATCAACGAGGAATCCGCATCAATGCAAGTATCTTGAATACAGCTAATTACCGGAGGATGGTTGCTGCAAGCAGAGATTGTAATTTGCATATCGCGGGTAACGGATCCAATGTTAATTCCATTTCTCCATTCTTCTATCAAGAAAGCCACATTATATTCTCCTTGTTGCATAGGGCTATCCCAAAGCAAATCGCCGGTAACCGGATCAATTTGAAATACATTACTGGCTTGTGGGTACGTAAAACCCGGAATATCTTGTCCATCAACTCCTTTGCAGTGCACCAAACGAAAAGAAAGACTGTCTCCATCGGGGTCGTAGGCTCCGGGATTATGAATAAATGGAGTAAAAACACATCCATTATCGATAGGTGGATTTAATAAAATGGGGGAATTATCCGGCCCTAAAAAAGGATTAATTGTTAAGGTAGTTTGAACAAACATGGGAATGTTTACCGAATTGGGAATATTGATTACACCATAATTTCGGTTAGGATCCAACATGGAGATGGTGTAAGTTGATGGAGCAGAAAAGGTGTGATTACCAACATACACATTCTTTGTAATATTGTTAGGTAAGTTGGTTTTTTGTGTTCTGGATACGATACTGGAAGTGCCATCGCCCCAATCAAGTGTCAGTTCCGGTCGATCAGCCGGACTGGGAGTGTAAGTGTAAGTCAGTATTGTAAACTCGTAGGTTAATCCGGAAATATATCGATACGTAATTTCAGCAGCTCTTTGGTGTGTGGCAAAAGCCTGAAAAACAAGCAATACAAAAAACAAACTTATGAAAACTGACTTTTTCATTCTCTTTTAAAGTGTCACAAATTTACAACATTATTTGCACTTTCGAGAGCGTGTGAATGAAATTTTCAGGAAGCTAGGATATTTATTTCCATGAGCTTACTTGTTTTTAACTACTTTCTCTGATTTGTTATCGTAATTTATCCAATATTCTCCTTTGGGCAAGTTCTGCCAATTCAATTCTTTTCCATCTCCACTAAGTAATTGCTTCCCCTTGTTATCAAATAACTCAAAAAAGGTTTCTCCTGAAAAAAGAAGATGCGCCGGTTTGTTTTCTAAAATGGTCAATGGTTTAACTACTGAATTATATTTTGCTGCCACAGAGCAAACAGAAGCCAAACAAACCCGGAACAAATTAGCGCCCGAATGAGGAGAAATCTGAAAGGAATACTCCGGGCTATCGAGATTATTGGGCAATTTGCCAACAACTACCCATCTTTTCCACTTATATTGCTCGATAATTATGCTATCTATAGGCGGTTTTCCGCTGATTTTCCAAGTAAGTACATGATTTTTATTTACCTTAGGACTCTCAATAGAGAATATGGAATGAGGCTTAATAGCATCAGGATTTTCAATCTTTGGTTTGCATCCTTTCTTATGGTAAAGGGCAATTTCCACAGCAGTTTGGGGTTGAATGTTCAGCAAAGAAAAATCAATTTCTATGGCATTGGATGGCAATGCAAAATTGCTAATGGCTTGGTTAATTAAAATAGAATCAATGCAAAAACCTCCATTTCCGATGGATGGATTGGAAACAAAGATATTTTTACCATAATAAACGCCACTGACTTGTATATTTTGGCTAAAAGCCACAGCAAAAGGAATAAAGAAAATTAGTAAAAGTGTGTTTTTAATTTTGTTATACATTGTTTATCAATATGTTTCCGATTTCTATTTAATAATCTATTCCACAAAAAGCACCAATCCTTTCAGATATTCACTTTCAGGAAAGCAAATATTGATGGGATGATCCGGAGCTTGAGAAAGAAAGTGTAAAATTTTCACATTTCTTCCGGCATCAATGGCCGCTGATAAGACGGCCGTTTGAAAGGACTCTTTATTTACAGCTTGAGAACAAGAAAATGTGAAGAGAATTCCATTGGGTTTTAATCTTTCAAAACCAAGACGGTTTAACAATCGATACCCTTTCATGGCTTGAAGTCTTTCGGATTGATGCTTTGCAAAAGCCGGAGGATCCAAAATAATGACATCCCAAAGTTTGGGTTCTCTTTGAAGATACTGCTTTACATCCCCAAGTTGAAATTGATGATTTGGCTGTTGTGGAAAGTTTAACATCACATTATTATTGCATAACTCCATGGCCAACTTAGAACTGTCTATAGAAAACACTTCAGTGGCACCTGCTTTTAAAGCATTTATAGAAAATCCGCCACTGTATGAAAAGGCATTTAACACACTCTTGCCGGCAACATAGCTTTGAAGCAACTTACGGTTTTCGCGTTGGTCGATAAAAAATCCGGTTTTTTGCCCATCTAACCAATCCACATGAAATTCACTACCATTTTCAATGATGGAATTGCCGGAAGGATTTCCCCAAAGCAAAGCGTTCACCGTTTGCACTTTTTCTTGTTTTAACAAGGTCTCTGCACTTTTATCATAAATAGCATGAAGCCGGTTTCCAAGTACTTCAACGAATGCTTTCACCAAGGCTTCTTTTTGAAGATACATCCCCAACACATTGCATTGCAGCACCAAATTACCGTTATAATAATCCGAAATCAAACCCGGCAAACCGTCGCTTTCGGCAAAAGTAAGTCGATACGCATTGGTAGCTGAATTATTTACTAAGCCAAGACATTTCCTGAGATCATACGCTTTTTGGATTTTTTGTGTCCAAAATTCTGCATTAATTTCAAGCTGTTGATAAGAAAATATTCGAACGGCGATGCTTGAAGTTTGAAAAAAACCGGTAGCCAAATACTGCATACTTCGGTCGAAAACTTCAACTATATCGCCTGTTTTCAGTCTTTTATCAGCTGCATGTATAGCTCCAGAGAAAATCCAAGGATGAAAACGTTTTACGGCTTCTTCCTTTCCTTGTTTTAATATAATTTGAGGATATCTATTCATTTTTTGAGATTATATAATCCGTTCTAAAACGGGAGGATCGTTTAAATACAAAACATATTTTTCTACCTTGCTAAAATTCATTTTATTTAATTCAGCGGCATATTTATTTAATTGAATGGCATGCTTTGGGGAAGGTTTTCCGGTTTTGTAATCGAGTATGCTAATGTGGTTTTCATCGAAAATGATTCGATCAGGACGAATAAGTTTAGCGTTCTCCATTAAAATTCCGGCTTCATTAAATACTTTTTTGTCTTTTTGGAAAAAAGGCATCATTTCCGGGTTTGAAAATAATTGGGTATAGTATAATTCCAAAGATTTTTTCTCTTCTTCAGAAATCAGATTTCCATCAATATAACTTTCCAGCACCGGTTGTAAATCTTCAGGATAAAATATTTTCGATAATATTTCGTGAATCAACAAACCCTTTTCTTTCTGAGATGCTCTGCTTTGCCCATCCCATTCTTTTGGAAACGAAGTACTTACCGATAATTTGTTATGCCAATGGGATGAAACGGAGCTAATGTCCAAAAAGGCAGTGTTCGTATCCTGCTTTATTGGGGTATCATTTTTTATTGAATCACCCATACGGTAAATAAACTTCCCTTCTTCCCACAGCCCTAATTGTTCGAAATACTTTCTGAATAGTTTAGGGATGGATTGGGTTTCTTTTTCCAAAGACGATAGGGAAGGCTCTTCAGTAATCACAAATAAACGCTTTTCGGCCCTGGTCATGGCAACATACATCACATTGAGTGTATCGAGCAAGCTTTTGTTGTTTTCTGTAACCAACATGGATTCAAAGTCGGTATTCTGCAATTTAGCACTAAGGCTTATTAAGGTTGAAGTTAATTCCGGTAACATCTCGTTTTTAAAGGCAGTCCATGCCGAATCTTTCGTTTTTAGAATATTTCCATTGGCAAAAGGGAAAATTACCACCGGAAACTCTAAGCCTTTGGCTTTATGAATCGTCATAATCCTCACGGCATCAATGCCTTCAGGAACGACTATGCTGCACTTGTACTTATTTTTATCCCACCATTCCAAAAAGCCTCCTATTAAATTGGCATTTTTCTTCGTGAAATCCAAAACTACATCTAAGAAGAATTGTAAATAGGCTTGTTGATTTTTATTCAGACGGAAAATTCGAATCAATTCTTCACACAGGTCGTACAGGGGCATCAACAAAATATTCTCAACTGTAATACGTATTTGAATAGATTTCAAAAACGGGAATATAGGATTGATTTCTTGGCTTTTCTTTTGATCGCCAAAAGCACTAATAATGGTATGAAAATCTGAGGTTATGCTTTCAATTTCATCGTAAGCAGACAAGAACTGAATACAAGCCGCAGCATGAATAAAATCAGCCGGGTTGTTGAAACAATACAATAGGTTGATGATAAAATTCACCTCCGGGGAAGCTGTAAGCAACAAAGATTCGAAAGACAATACCGGAACCGGATTTTCTAAAGTGCTCAAATACTCAGCAATAGCAGAGGCATTTTTGTTGGAACGGCATAAAATAGCCATGTCTTTCAAAGCAAATCCATGACTGAGGTTTTGATCGATCAGGGTTTTAATTTTCGCCAAATATGCTTGATCAAATTCCTCAGCATCATCATCCTTGTTTTTCTTAGGAGCAAATTCAACTTGAACCAACCCACCTGTGTTTTCAGCATTAAATAACTGAGAACCATCGATGTATATATTCTGAAAATCAGGGTGGAGTGACATGGATGCAAACTCAAAAAAACGATTATTGAAGTCTACAATTTCGGCTTTGGAACGGAAATTTTCTTTTAACTGTTTTTCCTGATAGGTTCTCACCAGGGTTTGTTCCCTTTCGTTCCAAAAAGATGCCATAGGTTTTTGAAAAATCACCGGTAAATTGGAAAACTGCTCCACCTCACCTCCCCTAAAACGATATATGGCTTGTTTCCCATCGCCCACAATCATATTAAAATTTCCTTGAGCCAGCGAATTATCGAATAAAGGAATCAAGTTTTGCCATTGTACCACCGAGGTATCCTGAAACTCATCAATCATCAGATTTTTGTATTTCTCGCCAATGCGTTCATAAATATAAGGAACATGCTCTCCTACTATTATATTTGAAATCAAACGGTTGAATTCCGCAATGGGTAAAATATTTTGTTGAAACTTGACTTCAGAAAACATTTTCTCAATCTCATTAATCAAAGCCATTTGCATTAAGTTCCCCAGATCGGAAGAGCACACGTCTGAACTCCAGTCACCTGAAGCTATCT
>CAZJBB010000119.1:0-9712 GCA_964543995.1 uncultured Bacteroidales bacterium | reverse complement strand
GCCTGCCCCGGAAGCAGCCGATAATCCATTCAAATATAAATTCTCATGGAGCCCCAAAGGGGTAGTGATGGCCGGAAACAATGATGGTCTTTACCTCCATAAAAAAGAAACCATTCAAATTTCGACAGAAAACCTATTTAAAAATCCAAGAAAACTTGATTTTCCCGGAATAGGTGAGCTGGAGTTTTACCCTAACAGGGATTCTGTCTCTTATATAGATATATATGGAATTCAAGAAGTGGAAACCATTTTCAGAGGAACATTCCGCTTTAAAGGCTGGTGCGAAACCATCGATATATTGAAACAATTGAATCTTATTTCCTACGAAACTTTTGATATGACCGGCATGTCGTATGCTGATTTGGTTGCAAGGTCGATAGGTGAAGAATCTTCGGAAAATATCATTGAAAAAACTGCGGTTTATTTAGGCGTTGATAAGCAGTGTGATGGTCTAAAAGCCATTGAATGGTTAGGTTTATTTGACCATGCTCCAATGGATCGGAGTGTTGATTCCACTTTTGAAGTGACATCTGATGCCATGATTTCGAAAATGGAATTGGGCTTGTATGAAAGGGATATGATTGTAATGCAGCATACTTTCCTGGCTGAATATCCCAATGGAGAAAATGAAGTGATTAAATCGAGAATGCTGGATTATGGTTCACCATCCACCGACACATCGATTGCAAGAACGGTGGCTTTGCCGGCTGCCATAGCGGTTGAAATGATATTGGAAGGAAAGATTCCTTTGAAAGGCGTGTTTCGCCCAGTACTACCGGGAATTTACAATCCGGTGTTGGATCAATTAGAAAAAATGGACATTCGTATGCATGAGGAATACGGATTGCCTGTATCGGAAAACATACAATAAAAAAATAGTATATGGCAGGATTTGGTAAATGGATTGCGGGCGGCTTGGGTTGGGCTTTTGGTGGCCCTATTGGTGGAATTCTTGGTTTTATTTTCGGCTCCATGCTGGATGGCACCAATATATCTGCTTTGCAAGGAGGAATGACAACTTCAGGAGATTTTTCGGTAAGCTTATTGGTGCTTTCTGCTGCCATAATGAAAGCCGACGGAAAAGTGATGAAATCGGAACTGGATTTTGTGAAACGCTTTTTTGCTCAGAGTTTTGGAGAGGAACAAGCCACCGAAAAAATGAAAATGTTAAGAGAAATTCTCAAACAAGAGATTCCCTTGCAAGAAGTGTGTTTTCAGATTCGAGATAACATGGAATATTCTTCGCGGCTGCAATTATTGCATTACCTCTTTGGTTTAGCCGGGGCCGATAATCAATACCATGAATCTGAACTCGAAGTCATACAAAATATATCCGATTTTTTAGGCTTGGCTACTTCAGATTACACTTCCATTAAAGCCATGTTTGTTCCCGATTTCGATAATGCCTATAAAATTCTTGAAGTTTCACCGCTTGCCACTGACGAGGAGGTTAAAAAAGCCTATCGTAAAATGGCCGTTAAATATCATCCCGATAAAGTGGTTCATTTAGGAGAAGACGTTCAAAATGCCGCAAAAGAAAAATTTCAACAACTCAACAATGCTTTTGCCGATATTAAGAAGCAAAGAGGCATGGTTTAAAAATGGATCATTTGAATCTTTTTAGCCAAGCCCTTATTCAAGGGGATTTGAATCTGATAAAATCCTTTCCCAAAAGCGATTTGCATAACCATGGTCCTTTAGGCAGTCGTTTAAGCGCTTTTTCGAATTGGGTGGGAAAGTCCTTACCGAAATCCCCCGAAAACATGACCACCTTGGAGCAAATGGATGCATACCTGATAGCCGTTATTGCACCGCATTTGCTTAAAATGAATGGATTTCATTATGCGGTTCAAGCAGCTTTCGATCAGGCGATTGAAGATGGCGTTACCCGATTATCCATGAGTATTGATTGCTTCTTTGCCGGATATTTTCCAAGTGTTGCCCAATTTATTGAAGCCATTCAATCAATATATGATAAAACCGAAAATCGATTAGAGTATTTGCCTGAATTGGGAATAAACCGCTCCATGAAAGCAGAGGATATTGAAAGAAAAGTTTATCCTTGTCTCGAAAGCGGATATTTTAAATCCATTGATTTATATGGAGTTGAAGTAGAAAATGATGTGCTCAAATTCAAGGAATTATATCGTTTTGCCGAATCCTTAAACATAAAGAGAAAGGCGCATTGTGGAGAATTTCTTGGTGCAAATTCCATTCGAGAAACGGTCGAACTTTTGCAGTTGCAAGAAGTTCAACATGGCATAACCGCAGTAGAATCTGATGAGGTAATGAATTGGCTGCAGCGAAACAAAATTCAACTGAATATTTGCCCAACCAGCAATGTCCGATTGGGGAGGGTTGAAAGTCTTGAAAAACATCCCATACGAAAATTGGCCGACAAAGGCATTCCATTGACCATCAATTCCGACGATATCATGATTTTCGACCAATCGGTGAGTGAAGAATATGTTAATTTGTTTAAGGCCGGACTTTTTTCTGCGGAAGAATTAAATGCAATAAGGTTGTTTGGAATTAATTGACAATCTGCTTAATACATTAGTTTATCGAGTTTTAAATATTAAAAATATTTAAAACGTATTTTGTTTAACAACTTAATGTATAAAAATAGTCTATTTTTGCCCTTCGCAAAAAAATAAAATAATTTATTTCATTTAAAATGATAAAGAAAATACTTATTGCAAATAGGGGCGAAATTGCTGTGAGAATCATGCGCACCTGTAGAGAAATGCATATAAAAACCGTTGCCGTGTACTCTGAGGTGGACAGACCCTCCATGCATGTGAGGTACGCAGATGAGGTCTATTATATTGGGCCTTCGCCATCTTCTGAAAGTTATTTGGTAATTGATAAAATAATTGATGCTGCCAAAAAATCCGGTGCCGATGCCATTCATCCCGGTTATGGATTTTTATCTGAAAATGCTGAATTTTCAGCTCGTTGTGAAAAAGAAGGCATCATTTTTATTGGCCCTTCACCTTATGCAATTTCCACCATGGGCGATAAAATCACGGCCCGCAAAATGATGATGAAAGCAGGAGTCCCTGTTGTACCGGGTACTACTGAAGGAATTACCGACGAGAATGAAGCCGTAGAAATCGTTAAGAAAATTGGCGTTCCGGTGATGATTAAAGCGACTGCCGGAGGTGGCGGAAAAGGGATGCGTTTGGTTAAAAAAATGGAAGATTTGATTTCCTCCATTCGAGGTGCCCAATCCGAAGCCAAAGCGGCCTTTGGGAACGGTGCCGTGTACATAGAAAAGTATATAGAATCTCCACATCATATCGAGTTTCAAGTATTGGCCGATACCTTAGGCAATACCATACATGTTTTTGAACGTGAATGCTCTGTGCAAAGACGCCATCAAAAGGTAATTGAAGAAACGCCTTCATGCTTGTTGACCCCTGAGGTTCGTCAGAAAATGGGAGAAACTGCAGTTGCAGCCGCTAAAGCTGTAAATTATCACGGAGCCGGAACCATAGAATTTATTGTTGATAATGACTTGAATTATTATTTCCTAGAAATGAACACCCGCTTACAGGTGGAACATCCTGTTACCGAAAGAGTTGTGGGTATCGATTTGGTAAGAGAACAAATCATCATTGCCAATGGTCTTCCTTTAAGTGTAACTCAAGAATCGTTAAAGCAAACCGGACATTCCATTCAATGTCGTATTTATGCTGAAGACCCGGATAAAAATTTCATGCCTTGCCCCGGTGTGATCCAACAAGTGAGGGAACCTCACGGATTTGGAATCCGAATTGACGGTTATGTTTATGAAGGGTTTGAGATTCCATTGTATTACGACCCTTTGATTGCCAAGCTCATTGTTTGGGGAGCCGATAGAGATGAAGCCATTGCCCGAATGAAACGTGCTTTGTATGAATATAAAATCTCCGGAATCAAAACATCCATTAAGTTCTTAGAACGTATTATGGATGCAAAAGAATTTGCTTCAGGGAATTACAATACCCATTTTATTGAAAACAATAAAGAGTTTCTTTTTGCCAAATCGGAAGACAATGCGTTTCATAGAGACATCATCTCAATGATAACTTTTGTAGATTATAAATCAAAATTGGGTAAAAATTATGTCTCCGATGGAAAAACAGGAACTTCCGAATGGAGAAATTCAGGCAGACCCTCAGGTATAACCTTGTAACCATTTAATCAGAACCAAATTATGATACTAGAACTCAATATAGATTCAGAACACGACAGCAAAGTTGAATTGTTGAAAAACGAAGGAAATATGTTTACTTTTAAGGTAAACGATAAAGTATACGATGCTGACATAGTGAAAGTTGCCGAAGGGGTATATTCTTTTGTTATCGATGGACAGTCCTTTAATATTGATTTATTTCAAGAAGGGAACCCCAAACAATATACCTTAAAAACCTTTTGGCAGGCCTTTGACGTGGAAGTTATTGATGCGGAAACCAAGTATTTAAAAAACAGAAACAAAGGCATTGACGACTCAGGGGCAACGGTAATTTCAACCCCTATTCCGGGCAAAGTGGTTAAGATTTTAGTGAAACCGGGGGATCAGGTTAAGGAAGATACCACCGTTATCGTAGTTGAAGCCATGAAAATGCAAAGTGAATATAAAGTGAAAAAGGATCGCTTAATAAAAGAAATTAAAGTGAAAGAAGGAGATACAGTTGCTGCCAATCAGCCATTGATTATTGTAGAATAAAACTTTCATTATAGAAATAGGATTTGTGTAACACAACAAAAAATAAACATTAATATCAATATTATGAGTTTAGAACAAAAATTCAATCAATTTGAAGATAAAAATAAGGAAGCTGAATTGGGTGGAGGTATAGATAGAGTAGAGAAACATCATAAAGCCGGAAAAAAGACCGCAAGGGAAAGAATTAACGATTTATTAGACCCGGGGACCTTTGTTGAAACCGATAAGTTTGTTACTCACCGATGCAAAGATTTCGGGATGGAACAGAATAAAATTCTGGGCGATGGTATTGTAACCGGCTACGGAAAAGTGGATGGACGCTTAATATTCTTATTCGCTCAGGATTTCACCGTTTTCGGGGGCACCATGAGCAGATCGAATGCCGATAAAGTGATAAAACTCCAACAAATGGCCATGAAAATGGGAGCACCCATTGTAGGGTTGAATGATTCGGGTGGTGCTAGAATTCAGGAAGGAGTGGAAAGCTTGGCCGGGTATGCCGATATCTTTTACCAAAACACCATGGCTTCAGGAGTGATTCCTCAAATTTCCGCTATTTTGGGTGCCTGTGCAGGAGGTGCCGTATATTCACCGGCCATTACAGACTTTATCATGATGGTGAATAAAACCAGCAATATGTTTGTTACCGGTCCGGATGTAATTAAAGCCGTTACCCACGAAGAAGTTACCAAAGAAGACCTTGGCGGTGCCATGACCCACAATTCGAAAAGTGGAGTTGCCCACTTTATGGCCGACAATGACGAACAATGCATGATGATGCTTCGCGAACTGTTGAGCTATTTGCCTTTAAACAATATGGAAGATCCTCCACACAAAACCTGTATGGACGATATTTATCGTGTGGATGAAAACTTGCAAACCGTGGTTCCCGACGATCCAAACAAGCCTTATGACATTAAAGAAATTATCACTTCGGTAGTGGATAACCATAATTTCTTTGAAGTAATGCCATATTATGCACAAAATATTGTAATTGGCTTTGCAAGGATGAATGGATATCCTGTAGGTATTGTAGCCAATCAACCCCAATTTTTAGCCGGAGTCTTGGATATAGATTCTTCTGTTAAAGGGGCCCGCTTTGTCCGTTTTTGCGATTGTTTTAATATTCCTATTATCACCTTGGTAGATGTTCCCGGATTCTTACCCGGTGCCACTCAGGAGTTTGGTGGTATTATCAAACACGGAGCGAAGTTGTTATATGCCTATTGTGAAGCTACTGTTCCGAAAATCACATTAATTACCAGAAAAGCATATGGTGGTGCTTATGATGTAATGTCAAGCAAGCATATTGGTGGTGATGTAAACTTTGCGTATCCTACAGCAGAAATTGCCGTAATGGGTGCCGATGGTGCAGTAAATATCATTTATAAAAGCACCATTTCTGACGAAGAACGTAAAGAAGCCGTAGATAATTATAAAAACACCTTTGCCAATCCCTATAAAGCTGCAGAATTGGGTTATATTGATGAAATTATCTATCCCAAAGATACACGAGCTAAATTAATTCAAGCATTGGAAATGTGTCGTAACAAACGCAAAACCAATCCACCCAGAAAGCACGGAAATATTCCGCTTTAATTTTGCAAGCGAGGTAGTTTGTTTTATCCTTTTTCGCTTGGTTTTTAATACCAAGCATTTATTGAGAAATGTATATTTCGAACAATTATAATGCTTATTGGTTTAAGTAGTATTCAAATACAATGGCAATGGATACTTTGAAACTGCATGAAACGAATCCCAAAGTCGATGAATTCATCAGCAATGCCAAGCAGTGGAAAGATGAATTTATAAAATTAAGAGCTATCGCTTTAGAATGCGGACTTACTGAGGAATTAAAATGGGGTAAGCCAAGTTACTCTTTTCAAAGCGGTAATATTGTCTTAATTCATGGGTTTAAAGAATATTGTGCACTATTATTTTTTAAAGGATCTTTACTGAAAGATACCCATGCAATGTTGATATCGCAAACTGAAAATGTGCAGGCAGGTCGCCAAATACGATTTAAAAATGTAAGTGAGATCAGCGAAAAAGAAACCAAGTTGAAATCCTATATTCTTCAGGCAATTGAAGTGGAAAAAGCCGGAGAAAAAGTAGTTTATACGAAAAGTGCTGATATTCAATACACTGAAGAATTTCAAAACAAAATAATTAAAATGCCTGCTTTAAAAAAGGCTTTTGATGCCCTTACCCCAGGGAGACAAAGAGCGTATCATCTTTATTTTTGCGGAGCCAAGCAATCAAAAACCAGAGCAGATCGGGTTGAAAAATGTATTCCGCTGATTCTTAGCGGAAAAGGATTGAATGATGTTCCGGTTTGTTAGTAAACTTACGGAGGGAGAAGAGGAAAGACGGAAGTTTGAAGCCGAAGACAGAAAATTTCTCGCAGATTTTCGCAGATTGTAACCTCGATTTCGCAGAATAACTTACCGGCAATTCGGGTTCAAAGCGCTTCTCGCCTATCAGGGGAGACCGAGAGGGGTCGAAAAAAGACGGAAGTTTGAGGACCGAAGACGGAAAAGTGAGAAGCAAGGATTTGCTTTAATCCAATAACTTAATAACCAATAACATCTGTGACATAATTCTCCCGACTCAGTGCGTTATTAGCCCTCTAGGCAACTTCTTCTAAATATTTGCCATTCTTAAGAAAAGTATTAATTTTGGTAATCACTGATTGTCAAAAGAAGGGATTCGATTTATTAGAGAAATCGTCAATCACAACTTTATACAATCGGGTTTGAATATATAAAACAATCGATATGGATACACAAAAATCAAATTACAAAATCGCATTTATGGTGGTTACCATGTTGTTTTTCATGTGGGGATTTATCACTTGCATGAACGACATTCTCATTCCTTTTCTTAAGAAAATGTTCCTATTACAACGCTGGGAATCCATGATGGTGCAGTTTACTTTTTTTGTTGCTTATTTTGTAGGGTCTGTTGCCTATTTCTGGTATTCGGTAAAAAAAGGGGATCCCATCTCTAAAATTGGTTATAAAAACGGAATCCTAATTGGCTTGCTCATGTCGGCATTTGCTTGTTTACTCATTTATCCATCTGCGGCATTCAAAAGTTTTCCATTGTTTTTGGTTGCATTATTTATATTGGGATTGGGCTTTACCTTACTGCAAATTGCAGCCAATCCTTATGTTACTTTGTTGGGACCTGCCCAAACTGCTTCCAGCAGACTCAATTTATCACAGGCGTTTAACTCCCTGGGAACAACACTTGCCCCCATTTTAGGTGGGTATTTGGTGTTCGACTTTTTCGCGAAATGGGGGAATCAACTCTTGAATGTGGAAGGCAATTTGGTTGCCAACGATTTAGGTCAGCCCCTTTCAACTTCGAGTGTACAATTGCCCTATATCATTTTTGCTGCCATTTTTATTCTCATTGCTTTAATCATTCGCTTCACTCACTTGCCGGCATTTAGCAGTTCCGCCAACATTCAAAAAGGCATGCACGCTTTTAAATATAGACAACTTCGATTGGGAATGATCGCCATTTTTGTATATGTGGGAGCCGAAGTAGCTGTAGGCAGTGCGTTTATCAACTTTTCAAAAGAAAGCATGGGGCTACCCGAAATGGATGCCAAAGCCTTTCTAGCTTTTTACTGGGGTGGTTTGATGATTGGTCGATTCTTAGGTTCAATGTCACTGAGTAGCTTGGCACCGGCAAAAAAATACAGTTTCATGCTGTTGTTTGCCGTGTCTACTTTTATCCTCATTTGGGCAGCAAATTATTTCACCATGAGCTTTTTTGAAGGGAGAGAAGGTTTAAGCTTACATCAGGTGTTGCCTTACCTATTTGTCTTGGGATTTAATTTTATCGGTTTTATTTTAGGTCGATCCTTACCTGGAAGAACACTCATGATTTTTTCCATGTTTGCAATCGCACTGCTTGCTGTAGCTCTGTTTTCGACAGGAGATTTCGCTTTTTGGTCCATTATCGGTTTAGGATTGTTTAATTCCATCATGTGGTCGAATATTTTTGCGCTTTCCATTGATGGGATGGGAGAACATACTTCCCAAGGTTCTTCTTTACTGGTAATGATGATATTGGGCGGTGCCATCATTCCTGTTTTGGTAGGAGCAGTAGCCGATATAGTAGGTGGTTATCATTATTCCTTTTTTATTCCGATTTTTTGTTATCTTTATCTCGCATTTTATGGTTGGAAAGGATATAAACCTACAATTTAATTTTACTACACATGGAACTCGTATCGCTCGGAATTGACATTGGAGGAACCAATACCGTTGCCGGTTTAATTGACCGGAAAGGCAAGGTACTCGATAAATTATCTATTCATACCGCTGATTTTGAAACGGTGAACGATTTTGTAAATTCGCTCACCCAGGAAATCAACCTTGGTTTTGCACCCCTTCTGAAAGAATATCGCCTCTGCGGCTTAGGAATAGGGGCGCCAAACGGAAATTATTTTACCGGCAGGGTTGAATATGCCCCGAATTTAAGATGGAAAGGCGTGCTCCCCTTGCAAGAAATGTTTCATGAAAAGTTTGACTTGCCGGTATTCCTTACCAACGATGCCAATGCCGCTGCCATAGGTGAAATGATTTATGGGGGCGCTCGAGGAATGAAAGATTTTATCGTCATTACCTTAGGTACCGGAGTTGGTAGTGGTTTTGTGGTGAACGGTGATGTTATGTATGGTCACGATGGCTTTGCAGGCGAATTGGGTCATACCATTGTGGATATTGATGGTAGATTGTGTGGTTGTGGAAGAAAAGGATGCTTGGAAACCTATGCTTCTGCAAATGGTTTGAAGCATACGGTTATTGAATTACTTAATCAAAAAAACACCGTATCATCTTTAAGAGAGTACACCTTCGAAACCATTTCCGCAAAGGTGATTTCGGAAGAAGCAGAAAAAGGGGATGCCATTGCACTAGAGGCTTTCGAATTTACCGGAGATCGGAAGAGCGTCGTGTAGGGAAAGAGTGTTCAGAGCCGTGT
>CAZJBB010000118.1:0-9761 GCA_964543995.1 uncultured Bacteroidales bacterium | reverse complement strand
CATAAATTCTAAAATTGTCATATCTTTGTTTTTATTTCAACAAAAATATAAACACTCCCCGTCAAAGTATGTCGCTCTGGTATACAAACGAGGAATCAAATTTAAGGATGACATATAGTATTGAAAAATAAGGATTTTGTTATACAAATAAAAATTAATTATTACTTTAGCCTAAATAAATGCTCCTTAATTTTATCAAATCTATCACTTTTAAGCCTATATAGAGAAGGCATAGTTTGCCTTATTTAGGGTTGGGGTTTAGGTATAAACGAGTTGGCAGCAAGGCTAAACACAATATTACATAGATATGGCATCAAAATTATTACAAGCATATGTTAAGATTAAGGAATCAGAGTTAAAATTGATTTCTAAGATTCATAGTCAAAATAATTCAATAAAACGAAGAGACCATTTAAGACTAGACAATGATATAGATTATGCTAGAATCCTTTACTCTTCATCATTCCGGCGGTTACAAGGAAAAATGCAATTACTTATTCCTGGTAGCATTCATTTTTACAGAAATAGGTTAACGCACAGTATTGAAGTTTCACAGATTGCTAGGTCATTAGCAAAGCGAATAGGATTAAAAGATACATTAACTGTGCAATCATGTTCTTTGGCTCATGATTTAGGTAATCCTCCATTTGGTCATGCAGGTGAAGTTTATTTGGCTAAATGCTCTAATACTCCATTTGAGGGCAATGCTCAGTCCTTTAGGATTCTTAACCACCTTGAAGAAAAACATCATGAATACAATGGTTTAAATTTAACGTTAAGAACGTTGCTTGGTATTGTAAAATATCCATTTAAAAAAGACGATAATCCTGATAAATTTTTGTATGACGAAGATTGGGATTTAATAACTCAATGGAAAAACCAATATAATTTTAGTTTAAGGACTATTGATTGCGAAATAATGGATTTAGCTGATGAAATTGCTTATGCCGCTCATGATTTGGAAGATGCCTTAAGAATGAAATATTTTACAGTTGATGATATTTTGTTTGAGTTTAGCATAAGTGAATATAATGATAGTTATTCTGTATTAAACAGTTTGATTGAAAAAGCCAAATTCTTTGCGAAACAGGCGTGTACATATAAAACTTCTGAGGAATTCTCGATTTTACTTCAAAAAGAATTAACATCTTCAATAGTGAATATCTTAATAAAAGATATTGATGTTATAAAAGGGGATAAAGATGTTCTTGGTTATAAATCTTTATCAACCTTGGCTATAGGATTAAAAAAACTCACTTTTAATGCAATCAAACGTCGACCAGATGTTATTAGATATGAAAAACTTGGAGATATTGTAATTTCAGGCCTTTACAAAGTTTTTACTGATAATGATTTTAATAAAAAACAGGCTTTACTCCCTGCCGAATATAGGGATAACTCTAGTTCCGATAGAACAGTTCTTGATTATATTGGAGGTATGATGGATGAATATGCAATAAATCAATATAAAGTCTATTATGGTTCAAATAGTTTAGATTCTTTATATAAGGATTAAAAAAGCCCAGCTGCCAACAACGGCTCATAAAACATTGGGGTTTAAGTGGTTTACTTACATTTTAGCCCGCTTGCAAGGTTTGCAGCTGTGGATAAGTTAGCAATCACGCAGCCCCCAACGATTTTATAGCCGCGGGCGTTAGCAAAAATGTTAGAAGATAATACTAAGTTTGAGGAAATTTGAATAATTTTGAGTTTTAAAAATTAATTATGGCACAGAGGAATATTCAGTGGCAGACATACCATGACAAGGTAATCGAAATTGCCGCCAATAATTTACGAAATAATTTCACGGTTTATACAAACCCAGATGGGCACAGAAATACTAGTGTTGGTGATTTGTATCCTGATATCATACTTACACCCAAAGATAGTAATATAATAAACTTCATAATTGAAGTGGAAACTACGGACACTGTAACTGCGCACGAAGCATACAACCAGTGGAAGGATTATTCAAAGTTAGGTGGCACTTTTTATCTATTAATACCGAGAGAATCCAGAAATTTAGCAGAAACGTTATGTAAAAAATACGGGATTTCTGCAAAGTATGCTACATATTGGATAGATACTAATAATCATTTACAGGTAAATTATGAGTAGTCCTTCCGAACCCAATTACCTATTGGTTATTATATCAAGTGCGATATCCTTTGTTACCGGAGGTGCAATGGGAGCTTTAATCAATAGATACTTTTTTTTAAGCGATAGAAAAAAGCAAAAAGAAATTGACAAAATACCTGAAAAGTTGACTTTAAAAACAATAAAGGAAACTGTTCTATCTCATAAACCTGTGGAATTTGAGAAAGAAAACTGTACAAATCTGACTTATAAAGAGTTCGTTTTATTAAATAAAACAATGAAGGACATAGACTCTTGTGAAATAATATTCGAATTTGATAAGGAGTCTAAAATTGTCAAAGATGAAACTCTTTCAAAAACAGGTATCAATTCAATTTCAAAAAGAGCACAAAAACCTAGTGAATTTGTTTATGAATTAAGGCATTTTAACAGAACGAATGAAATTTCATTTAAGTTCCATATTTCAGGTTTTTCCATGAACTTTTTTTCAGCAGTTATTGACAAATGCACCGGAGTTGAATTGGAATTTATTGAAATAGACATCGTAGAACAGCCAAGTATTATGCCATGCCAAATGGTAAGCAAGGAGAAGTTCAAATAAACACTTTTGCTGGCAGGCAGTTGAGCAACAATTTAATCCCGCACTTGCCATAGCGTCATCCGTTACCACAATTATAAAAAGCAAGTGAAAAAAATGACAAATAAAAATTGATGCAAGCAGAGATAGACATATTAGAAAACGAAATACTTGAAAAGTATCTGCAGGTGCTTGACATTCTTTTACGAGACCACACAACTCAACAAAATATTTTTTGGGCAACGGACAATTATAAGGAACTTGGAGATGGTTATCAATTTACTTCGCAAATTTTGACCGAGTCCATAACAGGGGAAAACGGTCATATAATCATGCCTCGTGTGAAAAAGGATAAAGATTTACAACAGTCGAGAGCTAGAGAAATGGCGGAAGTTTATACTCCCTCTTGGATTTGTAATGCTCAAAACAACCTTATTGATAATGCTTGGTTTGAAAGAGAGAATGTTTTTAACACTGAAATTCAATTAGAAAATGGCTCAAAAACATGGGAAATAAATCAGAATAAAATAATCTACCCCGATGGAAAAACCTGGAAGCATTATGTAAAAGATACTCGACTTGAAATGGCTTGTGGCGAAGCTCCATATATAACAAGCCGTTATGACACCACAACCGGCGAATTTATTTCAATAGAAAAACGAATTGGTCTTTTAGATAGAAAATTAAGAGTCATCAACGAAAACGTTGACGATTCTGGTGAATGGCTTGAAGCAGCACAAAATGCATACAAGAGCATATATGCATTTGAATGGCAAGGAGACAGCCTGCTTTTGGCAAGAGAAGCTATGCTCATCTCTTTCATCGAAAATTACACTTTTAAGTTCGGTAAAGAACCTTTATTGAAATCAATTCAATATATCGCCTATATTATTTCATGGAATGTTTGGCAGATGGATGGGTTGAAAGGTGTAATTCCTTACAGTTGTAGTATAAAAGTAATTGAAACAACAAACTTATTTGGTGATATTGATATAAAATCACAAGAATGTGTGGGTTGCTCAAAAGACTCTATAAAAAAACATAATGGTATTTATTGTTTGATTAAGGATTGGAGTAATAAAGACTCGGAAACGGGGATGAAAGGCAGGAAAATAAAATTTATTGACTTGCTTAAAAAATAGGTACGATATGAAATATACATCATCGCTTAAATTAAAAGTTATTTATGTGTTTCGTATAAATGACAAAGTTCATCAAGGCTGTTTGAAAATTGGTGAAGCTACTTCTGATAATGAAAATATCTGGGGAATGGAACCCAATAGCAAAGCATTAAACGAAGCTGCAAAGAATAGGATAAATCAATACACACAAACTGCTGGCATCAGATATGATTTACTTTATACCGAAGTTACCATTTTCAATGATAAAGGCACATTAAAATCATTCTCCGATTCAGAAGTTCATCAAGTTTTAATACGTTCAGGAATAGAAAGAAAAACGTTTGATACAAAAAACAAAGCTAATGAATGGTTTGTTAGCGACCTTGAAACAGTAAAAAACGCAATTAAAGCGGTAAAAGTAGGTCGTAACGCTTTAGGTAATGGAGAAAAGTCAATAGATAAAAGCCCAATTGTATTTAGACCTGAGCAACAAGATGCGATTGATAAAACCAAAAAACAATTCAAAAAAAGCAACGAAATGCTTTGGTTTGCAAAAATGCGATTTGGGAAAACACTTTCAGCTCTTCAGGTTGTTAAGGATATGAACTTCACAAGAACTTTAATTTTAACGCATCGCCCTGTTGTAGATGCTGGTTGGTTTGAAGATTTCAGTAAAATATTTTATGACAAACCAAATTTTGCATATGGGTCTAAAAACAAAGGCAATAATTTTAAGACCCTTGAAAAACAGATTCAAAAAGAAAATTCAAAATACATTTATTTCGTTTCTATGCAAGACTTGAGGGGGTCTTCTCAGGTTGGTGGGAATTTTGACAAAAACGATGAAATCTTCAGCTCTCAATGGGATTTTATTATTATTGATGAAGCACACGAGGGCACTCAAACCGAATTAGGTAGAAATGTGAAGAATGAATTGAAAAAATCAAATACCAAAGTTCTTCATCTTTCAGGTACTCCTTTTAATCTGCTTGACAATTATCAAGAAGACGAAATCTATACTTGGGATTACGTGATGGAGCAGAAAGCTAAAAAGGAATGGGATGAAATCCACTTTGGAGACCCAAATCCTTATGCCTCTTTGCCTCGTTTGAATATTTTTACTTTCGACCTTGGCCAAATACTTAAGAATTTTATTGATGAAGATGTTGCTTTTAATTTCCGTGAGTTTTTTAGAGTCGATAAAGAAGGTGATTTTTTGCACCAAAAAGATGTGAGTGCCTTTTTGAACCTAATTTGTAAAGAAGATAAAGAAAGTAATTACCCATACGCTACTAAAGAATACAGAGATAATTTCCGTCATTCATTATGGATGGTGCCTGGAGTAAAAGAAGCAAGGGCTTTGAGTGCCATGTTGCAAGCACACCCGGTCTTTGGTCAATTCAAAATTGTGAATGTTGCCGGTGATGGCGATGAAGAAGAAGCAAATGAAGAAGCATTTAAAAAAGTTAAAAATGCGATAGGAAAAAATCCCCACGAAACATACACTATTACCCTGTCATGTGGTAGGTTAACAACAGGGGTTTCGGTACCTGCGTGGACTGCAGTTTTTATGCTTTCCGGTTCTTTTAATACCTCTGCATCTAGTTATATGCAAACTATTTTTAGGGTTCAAACACCTGCTTTAATCAATGGAAGAATAAAAGAGGAATGTTTTGTTTTTGATTTTGCACCTGATAGAACTTTAAAAGTAATTGCAGAAACTGCCAAAATATCCTCAAAAGCCGGGAAAACTTCTAATCAAGATCGTGAAACCATGGGCGAATTTTTAAATTTCTGCCCAATTATTTCCGTTGATGGTTCTCGAATGACATCTTACAATGTGGAGGGAATGATGGCACAACTTAAAAAGGTATATATTGAACGAGTTGTAAGAAATGGGTTTGAAGATGGATACTTATACAACAATGATCAATTGATGAAATTGGATGATGTTGCACTTAAAGACTTCGAGCAACTAAAAGGCATTATTGGAAGTACGAAAGCAATGCCTAAGAGTGGCGATATTGACATTAATAAACAAGGCTTTACAGATGAAGAATTTGAAAAGTTAGAAGGTGCCGAAAAGAAAAACAGGACAAAAAAAGAACTGACAGAAGAAGAAAAGCGACTGCTAGGTGAAAGAGATGAAAAACGAAAAAACCGCGCTAGTGCGGTGTCGATTCTTAGAGGTATCTCCATTCGTATGCCTTTATTAATATATGGTGCTGAGGTAAAAGATGAGGATAAACAACTAAACATTGACAATTTTTCTCAGCTTATTGATGACCAATCTTGGGAGGAGTTTATGCCTAAGGGTGTAACTAAAAAGGTGTTTGAGAATTTTAAAAAGTATTATGAACCCGATGTATTTAGAGCCGCTGGTAAGCGCATTCGCACTATGGCTCGAGCAGCTGATAATTTGAATATTGAAGAACGAATAGCTAGAATTACAACCATTTTTAGCACTTTTCGCAATCCTGATAAAGAAACCGTATTAACCCCTTGGCGAGTGGTTAATATGCATTTAGGCGATTGCATTGGCGGTTTTGTGTTTTTTGACGAGAAAATGGAAAACCCAATTGAGCAGCCAAGATTGCTAAGCCATGGTGAAGTAACAGAAAATGTGTTTGCATTTGATTCCAAAATATTGGAAATAAATTCTAAATCGGGTCTTTATCCTCTATTTATGACTTATGGCATCTATAAAAATCAGCTGGTTTCCAAATTTCCTAGTGAAGATGAAATTCAAAGCATTGAAGACCAACTCAAAATCTGGGACAGTGTTTTAGCTGAAAATATTTTTGTGATTTGCAAAACGCCAATGGCAAAAAGCATTACAAAACGAACACTTGCTGGTTTTAGAGATGCAAAAGTAAACACAAGGTTCTTTGAAGATTTAGTAAATCAAATTACACACAAGCAACAAAACTTCTTAGATAAAGTAAAACAAGGAAAGACTTATTGGAAATCTAACAACAACGATGATATGAAATTTAATGCAATAGTGGGGAATCCACCTTATATGGAAATGGATGGTGGAGCACAAGCAAGTGCTAAACCCATTTATAATCAGTTTGTAAACATAGCAAAGAAAATTGAACCTCAATACATTTCTATGATTATGCCTTCAAGATGGTATTCTGGAGGCAGAGACCTTGATGAATTTAGAGATTCAATGTTGAAAGACACAAGAATTGCGGTTTTGCATGATTTTCTAAATCCGGAACAAGTGTTTCCAAAAACTAATATTAGAGGTGGAATATGCTATTTTTTATGGGACGAAAAATATAATAATGATTTAAGCTTAACTGAGGTTATTACTCATCGTATATCTGAAGAACCTGTTGCAGCATTTCGCTCTTTGAAAACGACTGATTCAGACACTTTTGTACGCCATAATGAAGCGGTTGCAATTATTGATAAAATAAAAAGTCAAGGTGATTATAAATCATTTTCAGAGTATGTTTCACCTCTTAGACCGTTTGGATTTAGGGGGTATTTTACAAATGATGAAAAATTTAGAAATGACCCTTCGGGTTTAAAATCTCCTGTTATTTGCTACGGTAAGGGGAAAAAGATTGGTTATTTAGAAAAAAGCGAAGTTACAACAAGAAAAAGTTGGATCGATAAGTATAAAGTAATTACCCCACGAGCAAATAACATCGGAACAGAACTTAATGATGACAACTTAAACACTTTTGTTGGTGAACCAGGTACAATTTGTACTGAATCATATTTAGTGATGGGTGCAGATTTAAAACT
Source organism: uncultured Bacteroidales bacterium (assembly GCA_964543995.1). GTDB lineage: Bacteria > Bacteroidota > Bacteroidia > Bacteroidales > CAIXTV01 > CAIXTV01. Next base: position 2,204 of record CAZJBB010000118.1, on the reverse strand, counting down.
TGATAAAGTTTCAGCTCAAAATTTAAGTAAGTATTTTTCAACTAAATTTTTAAGATTCATGCACAGTCTTGCAAAAGCTAGTCATGATGCTACTTCTAAAACATTCAAATTTGTTCCACTTCAAGATTTTACACAAAATTCCGATATTGACTGGAGCAAAACCATACCTGAAATAGACAAACAGTTGTATGCCAAATATGGATTAACTGACGATGAGATTGATTTTATAGAAAGTATGATAAAGCCGATGGGGTAAAAATGGAAGAACTGCATAGTATTACCGAAATAAAGCAAGAGGATTGCTACGAAACCAAAGGAAGTCGCCCTGTGAGGGTTCTATGTAACGATTTAAATTATTATGTTTGTAAATATCATTCCGATAAAGGATTTCCGTTTACTCTTTTCAATGAATATTTGGCTGTGTGTTTTCTTAAAATCTGGAAATTGCAGGTTCCTGAATTTGCTTTTGTGAGAATAAAAAGAGAACACATTCATCAGATAAATTATCCATATCATTATTTCGAGAATATTTGTTTTGGATCAAAATATATGGGCGAATTTAAAGAAGTAGATAAGCTTTTTCTGGAAACTCCACGCATAAGAAAAGAAAACATTAATGCTAGAGACACCTTTCTTAGAATTGGATTGTTTGATATTTGGCTTTGCAACGAAGACCGCCATTATGAGAATTTTAACCTTATGTACAATCTAAAATCCGATCAATTTGTTCCAATCGATCATGTTTGTTGTTTTAATAGTTTAACACTTGATAAAGAACCATATTTGATAAGCACCAACGAAAGTATTTTATCAACACCATTTCTAAGTCGATTTTTTTCACGAACTTTGCAAACAAATAATAACGAGATACGTTTAAAAGTCATTGAAGAGTTTAATTTCAATGTAAATCGCTGCCATGAAGAGCTTGATAACATACTGGCAAATATGCCTTTAGCTTGGGAATCCAACGTCACTTATCTTAAATCCAGACTTGATTTTTTATTTAGCGAACCTTGGGTTCGATCATGTTCGGAATATTTTACAGAATTATTTATTCGCAATATAAATTCATAATTAAAATGAAAACATTTTATAGCATATTATCCGCAATAATTAACCCAGTATCAAGAGAAAAGATATCGCTTGGATTATTATTATCAGACGGTAATACCAGTTTATTCGAATATTCGAATAACAGAATTTCACTTATCAGTTCCCTTATTGATTTGGAAGGCAAGAAATTCATAAGACAATACTTAAAATCAATTGAAAACGTAATTGCCAAAATTGATGTTAATCAGGATCAATTAACGATTTTTCAAGCTGAAGGGAAAAACCTTATTATTAATGAACCTTATATTGAATATCTTAGTACTTATAGTCAGAATGTAATTTCATTTTCAAAGCCCATTGCCATTGATGTGAAAGTAGAACAAATTGTTTTCAAAAACTTGTTTTCAAAATTCATAGATGAAGAAACTGATGTTGAGCCAAAACTAAAAAGCAACATTCAGCTTGTTAAAGCAGATTTTTATCCTAAGGTTAACGAATATTTTTCTATAGAAAAAGAAATTACACACGAAAAATATCCAAAGGTTTTACTACCCGTTACTATCGATTTATTAGGGAAAAACGAAAAATATGTTTTAGGACAATTTCTTGATTTAGAGAAAAATATCTATCATATTAAAAACGATTTTTTCGATTATCAGCAATTATCTGAAGTTTTTAAAACGAGTCAGAAGTTCATAATCTCAAACGAACCCCAAAAAGTTAAATTTCCGCAGCAACATTATTTCTGGAATGAAATTAGAAAACAGAAAAAACACACTTATGTAGATGTTTCTGAATTAGAAATAATAGAAATATATGCAAATCAGCATCAAGTGACCCCGGTATAAAAAATGATTAGGTAATATTTGGGAAGACTGAACCCCAGTTCAGCGGTATTACCTCAGTTAGGTGAAGCATACGCTGTGTGAAAACATCATGTAGCATTTGCTACAATAGGGCTTTGGCCAAAAGAAAGCAAGTAAAACCTTGCCTTATAGTAAGCTTATGGCAAACTATACCCACGAAAAAGTTTTTAGCCTTTTAAATGAACAGAGTCTATGTACATTAAATTTCAGTCGATTTAGCCATTAATAAGGGGTCACATAAATATTCTGGGGACTAAGCAAAAAGTTTATGAAGTCGAAATAGGA
>CAZJBB010000117.1:0-9872 GCA_964543995.1 uncultured Bacteroidales bacterium | reverse complement strand
CCCGGACCTACCCTTACGCCCATGTTGCGTGCTTCGGTGATAAAGTCGGCTACAATTAAAAAGTAACCCGAGAAATCCATGTTTTTCACCACATCCAATTCAAATTGAATGCGGGTTCTAGCTTCTTCTGTGATTTCTGTATATCGAGCTTGGGCACCTTCCCAAGTCAATTTTTCTAAAAATTCGTATTGAGTGGTTATGTTTTCCGGAATTGGGAAAACCGGGAGCATCACTTTTTTCTCCAAGCTGAACGATTCAATTTTCGATTCAATTTCCATGGTATTGCTCACCGCTTCAGGAAAGTCAGTGAATAAAGCTTCCATTTCTTCAGGAGTTCGCAAAAACTCTTGACCGGAATATTTCATGTTTTCATTTGAATCGATATCGCTGTCGGTATTTAAACAAATGAGAATGTTATGTGCTTCGGCATCATCATGGTTTATAAAATGGATGTCGTTGGTAGCAATGTATTTAACATGATGCTTTGCCGACAGTTTGGCAATGGCATTTCTTACTAAAGTTTGCTCCGGTAAACCATGGTTTTGCATTTCCAAATAAAAATCTTCCCCGAAAACATCCAAGTACTTGGTCAATACATCCTCGGCCTTAGATAAATCCCATTGGTAATTGCTATAGTCGTTATTAGAAGGCAATAAATTATTTTGACGAATGGCCCTCGGGATTTCGCCTCCTATACAGGCAGAGGAAGCAATTAACCCACGAGAATACTTCTTCAAAATGTCAAAATCGATGCGGGGTTTATAATAAAAACCATCCAAATATGATAAGGAAACCAATCGAGAGAGGTTTTGGTAGCCTTCGTAATTTTTAGCCAATAATATTAAATGGTATCCGCTTCTATCCTCCTTACTTTTCTTATCAAGTCGCGAATTGCTGGCAACATAGGTTTCGCACCCAATGATGGGTTTTACGCATCTTTTTTGTGCTTCTTGGACAAAACTGATCACCCCATACATGGCACCATGGTCGGTAATGGCAATCGATCGCATGCCACTGTTCACCGTTTTTTCCATGAGCTTGCCAATATCGGCATATCCATCTAAAATTGAGTACTGTGTGTGAACGTGAAGATGGGTAAATTCCGACATATAAAAACGAGTAAAAAGGTTATGTTATTGATGGTCAAAAGCTTAATTTCTTGCTTTGAAAGCAGCTTTCAATCGCTAAAATTAAAGCTAATTATTTTTATTAAAACCTTTGTTGATAAAAAATGAATACTTATTTTATTATGATTTTATCCAATCTTCGAATTCACCTTATCTGTTAAAATGCATCTCAATATGAAGTCATTTTTCTAGAGAAAAAAGCACTACTGAATCATTGTTTTAACCCATTTAAGCAATATAATAAAAGTATGATTTACTCGACAAAAGCTCAAGGCGGAATGGACTTTGGCTATTTTCTGGTTTTGTCCAACAAATGAATAAGATAATCCAAATGCATCATTTTTTCACAATGCTATTTCCCTTGGTATGATATAGGATTTGAGTCCATAATTAACATCTTCTCATGGAGTAATTCCCATCTTTAACCAAATAAATCTATTTTTGCGGAATGAAGCATACTGAAGAACGACATATATTAAGTGCTGAAATAAAGAATGATTCGGAATACTACAATCACTTGATGCATCTCGGCACTTATTCCTTTGCCTCAAAATTCATTGCAAATAAAAAAGTACTAGACTATGGTTGTGGCACCGGATATGGTGCCCATTTGTTTTCTAAATCTGCATCAGAAGTGGTAGCTGTGGATATCAGTGAAGAAGCTGTGGAGTTTGCAAAGACTGCGTATATTAATAAAAACTTGACTTATAAGTTAATTTCGGAGCTGGAAGCAGAAAGTTTCGATGTCATTACTTCCTTTCAGGTAATTGAGCATGTACCCAGCGATATTGACTACTTGAAAAAAATAAAGAGTTTGCTCAAACCCGGAGGTATTTTCATCGTATCCACACCCGACATCAAAAATCGTTTGTTCCCATACATCCAGAAACCATGGAATATTTATCATCTGAAAGAATATTCTAACATTCGATTCCGTAAGCTCTTAATCCCTTTTTTCAATGAAGTAGAAATGCTGAAAATTGGCAGCAACACCGACTTTGCCTTACATGAGATTAAAAGGACTTTAAAACAAAGAAACATCTCTTTACTGAGCACCTTGTTTTTTTATCCTTATCCCGTCAGGGCCTTTTTATTAAATTTCATAGCCTCTTTGTTCTTGGTCTTAAAACGCTTAAAACCAAAGCAAAATCAAAAAGAACAAAAGACCACTACCACAGAGAATTATATTTCAACCTATACCTTGGACGATATTGTGGTAGAAGCTAATCCAGCACTTTCAACCGAACTATTGGCCATTTGCCGACATTAAAATCCCCATTTTCATCAATCATCTCGTTAGGCTGAACTTTTAGCATGGAAGTTTGTTGAAAGCATATAAGGACAGAAGTTATTCACTTCAATAATACAGAGATTAACTTCAGCCTTTAAAAAACATTAATCTATGGTCAAATGTTGCCTCAACCCACATATTTTAAATTTATAATAAGTGTTATAGCGTTTTCGATAAGTTGTGTTTTATTCACTGCTTGTGCAAACAATACCCATCAATCTTCAAAAAACATGAATACAAATGCGTCTCAATCCCAAAACCCATACTATTCCCACACCGACACTACCCAATTACATATAAGTGACGAAGAATGGAAAAAAGTGCTTAGCCCGGAAGTGTATGAAATTTCTAGAAACAAAGCTACTGAAAGGCCTTTTACCGGAAAATATTGGGATTATTTTGGCAAAGGCACCTATTTTTGTGCAGCTTGTGGAAATCCATTGTTTAAAGCCGAAGGCAAATTCGCCAGCACCTGTGGGTGGCCCAGTTTCTTTGAGCAAATTCATGAGCGTAGCGTTGTGTACCAGGAAGACCATTCTCATGGCATGAATCGAACCGAAGCCTTGTGTGGTCGATGTGGTGGACATTTAGGGCATTTGTTTGACGATGGCCCTGCTCCTACTTATAAAAGATACTGTATGAATTCTATGGTGTTGGATTTTGAACCTGACAACAGCTTAGATACCATAACCCTGGGTGGCGGTTGCTATTGGTGTGTGGAAGCAGTCTATGAGAATTTAAAAGGCGTAGTTACTGTTGAATCAGGATTTTCAGGTGGCAATACCACGAATCCAACTTACGAAGAAGTCTGTTCAGGTACAACCCATCATGCCGAAGTTGTTCAAATTGTATTTGATAAAACTCAAACCAATCTCGACGAAATTTTCAAGGTGTTTTTCACCGTTCATGATCCCACCCAATTAAATCGTCAAGGAGCGGATGTGGGAACCCAGTATCGTTCGGTAATCTTCTACCGTAACGAAGAGCAAAAAGCCCTTGCTCAAAGCCTTATTGAAAAAATGACTGCTGAAAAAGTTTACGAAAAACCCATAGTAACGGTAGTGGAAAAATTTTCTACCTTTTATAAAGCAGAAGATTATCATCAACAATACTACAAAAACCACAAAGATCAAGGGTATTGTAAAATGGTAATTCAACCCAAGGTAGAAAAATTCGAAAAGATTTTCAAAGACCGTCTTAAAGCAAAATAGTTTGTTTGGTGACATAGCTTTCTTTACCTTTGTGCTGTATGGAAAAACCATTCCGCATATTCGAAATTACTGAAGAGCTGGTCAACAACATTTTGTCTAATCCTTACGAAGCGCATTTACATGATTTTGAGGAAATTATTATCGTCGCTCAAGGGAGTTTAGAACATTACATCGATTTTAAGATAGAAGCATTAGAAGCTCCGATGGCTTGTTATGTTTCTATGGGAAAAACCCACAAATTGGTTCCCCACCAAGATTTAAAAGGATGGGTAATTAACTACAAAAGCGAATACTTACCGGATTCAGAGTTGAATTTTTATTCAGACTATTTTACCTCTACGAATATTTCTTTAGCTAAAAACAATTGCTTACAACGATGCGTCAATCTTTGTAAAATCATTGATGCAGAAAGTCAACAATCCGTGGTAGAATTTGCTTCCGTTTCTCATTTGATATATGCTTTAATCTCATTGATTGATAGTGAAAGGAAACGTAATTTGCCATTAGAATTTACGTCAAACACTTCACAAGTTAAGACATTCAAAAAATTCCTCAAAATTCTAAATGAAAATTTCCGATTGGATGCCGGTGTGTCCTTTTATGCCGAAAAGCTCAACATGTCGGAACGTAGCCTAAATAACATTTGCAAAAGCAACTTTCAAAAAAGTGTTTCAGAAATTATTGAAACCCGAAAACTGACCGAAGCCAAGCAACTTTTAATTCATTCAGATAAAACTGTTTCGGAAATTGGATTCGAATTGGGATACAATGAAAAATCATATTTCACCAGAGTTTTTCATGCTAAAACTGAAATGACGCCATCGCAGTTCAGGGAAATGACCAAAGCCCTTATCCCCTCTTGAAATCACATTAATGCAATAAAACACAAAGCATTATACTTTAAACGTTTTGAGAAAGACAAGATAAAACAATATCTTGCGTCCCCATTTAGATACTTCCTAAAAGTACCACCCTTTTACCATTTTCTGTTACCTCCACCCTACCGGTTTGTGGTAATTTTGAATCATAAAATTTATCAATCAAAATTAAACAACAAATATTATGGAAACAACAACAAATTGGGTAATTGATGCATCCCACAGCAAAATCGGTTTTAAAGTAAAGCACCTCATGATTAGCAATGTACTTGGAAACTTTAAAGAGTTTGAAGGAAAAATTCAAACCTCAGAAAACGACTTCAGTAAAGCGGAGATCTCATTTTCTGTCAATACCGCTTCTATTGATACCGAAGTAGCGGATAGGGATGCACATTTAAAAAGTGCTGATTTCTTTGATGTAGCATTATTTCCTAAAATGACTTTTGTTGGGAAACAAATGAAAGACTTAGGAGATGATATCTATGATTTGATCGGCGACTTAACCATAAAAGGAATCACCAATACGGTTACCTTACGCGCTGAATTTGGCGGAATCATGGCCGATCCTTGGGGAAACACCAAAGCGGGTTTTACCATAGAAGGTAAAATCAAAAGAAAAGATTGGGGCTTGCATTGGAATGCAGCTTTAGAAGCCGGCGGTGTACTTGTGGGGGAAGACGTAAAAATAATCTGTGATATAGAATTACTGAAAGGGTAATGATTAAACTATCTTAAACTCAACCAATGCATTAGGAGAAACAAGCCAATGCATTTTAGGTTAGGCTCGACATAGCGAAAGTGCTGAAGATCACATTTGCTATGTCGTTTTTGTATTCGTTTTTACGGATAATAAACATTTGATTGGCGAGACCCAATTACAAATGCGTATTATCAAGAGGATATTTCTTATACTGAATTGGGTACACGCATTGATAAAGCAATTAATCTGAAAAAGCTTGCCCATAGCAAATTACAAAAACTTTTCTGTTTTTATCGTAAATCATGCAATCCCAATTATTATAAACAAGGCTGGTTGCAAAACAAAGTGCATTTGAATGTAAGAATTGCTGATTCTTGTATTTTTTCGAAAAGCAGCCTTTCTTTAGAATTAGCTTTTCATTTTTATAGATGTTGCCTATTTTACAAAGATTGTATTCAAAAAAGCCATTGGGGTTTTTCGTAAGGCTATTTTCAAATAGATAGATGTTACTGGCAATTTGGAAGTCCAATGTCCCAAAGTTAAAATAATCGCAATCTGCATTTTCCAAGCCGTCTTCGACTTTTATATCCTTATAAAGCAGGCTGTATGTATTCTCTAACGCATTAAACAGCAGTATATTGATTTTTACATTTTGCTTATCAAACACTATAAAAACCATATCTTCTTTTTGGTTTAGAAATATATCCCCTTTAACAGAATAAAGCAATTCATATTCCGTATGATCCGTAAAATACTTTTTGGATTTTTCATTAACTCCAAGTATTAATTTGTTGTGAATCATTGAAAAAAGGCCATTTTTCTCCAAATTATCAAAAGTTTCTCTCTGTGATTCAACGTTAGCCGTAAACTTAGGGTTGTCGTAAGTAGAAGTCTGATATTTTACTTCTTGAGCATTGATATTTCCAACAAAAAGGAGGAATAGTAATAAAAAGGGGGTTGATTTCATAGAATATTATTTCTTAATTTTAATGGATTTTGAACCTTTAGCGATAATTGAATCTACAAATTAAGCAATATATTTTTACACAACCATCAAGTCTTGAGTTCCAATAAAAAATCGCTACTTTTGATTACAGCATTTATTTGATATTAATCCCTTCGGTCAAGGATATCCCTTCACAGCTTGCTACTCAGTAGAGCCTACGTCCGTTTAACTCGACTTGCAAATATATTTAAAACTCAGTTGACACAGTTTATTTTACAATCCCAGACTTCTCGATGGAACTCGAACTCCTGCGGGTTTATTGATTTCCAAGTCATTGCCTCTGCATTGCTTTTGAGTCGACCTGCAAGGTTTTTCAGTCGATTGTTTGAGTGCATAACTCAATATTTTTAACATTTCATTCTATCTGCATTGTTTTTCAGTCGACCTGCAAGGGTTTTGAGTCGTTTGTTTGAGTGCATCACTCAATATTTTTAACATTTCATTCCATCTGCATTGTTTTTCAGTCGACCTGCAAGGTTTTTCAGTCTATTGTTTGAGCACATCACTCAATATTTTTAACATTTCATTCCATCTGCATGCTTTTTCAGTCGACCTGCAAGGGTTTTCAGTCTATTGTTTGAGTTTATCACTCAATATTTTTAACATTTCATTCCATCTGCATTGTTTTTCAGTCGACCTGCAAGGTTTATCAGTCGATTGTTTGAGTGCATCACTCAATAATTTTAACATTTCATTCCATCTGCATTGTTTTTCAGTCGACCTGCAAGAGTTTTCAGTCTATTGTTTGAGCGCATCACTCAATAATTTTAACATTTCATTCCGTCTGCATGCTTTTTCAGTCTACCTGATAGGTTCTTACTCGCATGTAGAAGCAATAAGTGAGAAAGTGAAATTGCTCACGGATGAAAGCGCTGACACAGCTGTAAACCGCAATAAAAATAGCTTAAAATCTTATAATTCACAATTAAGATGCAAATCTAAAGGATCAACTCAAACTCCAAGCGTGAATTTTCTTTTCCGTCTTCTGTCTTCAGTATAAATACTATTGAATCAACTGTTTAGCCGCATCCAAAGAAACAGAAGTAATGGTATCGCTACTGAGCATACGAGCGACTTCCTGTAAGTGTTCATCTGCATTTAATAACTTAATAGATGACAATACTTGCTCGTTTTGATGGTGTTTAAAAACCAAGTAATGATTTTTCCCGATGGCAGCAATTTGAGGCAGGTGTGTGATGGCAATTACCTGCATGTGCTTACTTAAAGACTTCATAATTTGTGCCACTTTTGAAGCCACTTGCCCGGAAACGCCACTATCAATTTCATCGAAAATAATGGTAGGCAGTAAATTGTTTTTCGAAATCAATGACTTTATCGCTAACATCACCCTCGACATTTCGCCCCCTGATGCCACTTTAGCAATATCTTGAGGTTCAAATCCTTTATTGGCTGAAAAGTAAAAGCTTACATTGTCTTTCCCCGCAATATGACAAACTTCTGAAGTTTGAATTTTCACTTGAATAATCGCATCGGGCATGGCAAGTTCTTTAAAAAGTGCTTTCAACTCATTTTCTACGGTGGGAATAATTGCTTTTCTTGATTCGCTGAGCGAATCTGCTAATAAGGATATTTTTTGGTATTGTTTTTCTACTTCCGAAGTCAGCTTCACCACAGCCTCGCTCAAATCGTTGGTCTGTAATAATTTGTTGGACAATTCATTTTTCAAATCAATGAGCTGTTCAACGGTTTCTTTTCTATGTTTTTGAAGTAAATGATTTATTACATCTATTCTTTCGGTCAGTTTTTCAATTTCAGCAGGATTATACACCAGGCTTTCTTGCATTGAATTCAATTCAGCAGCAATATCTTTAATCTCAAGGAAAGCAGAATCAATGCGATCAAAAATTGAATTATCCCCGGGAAAATAGGTTTTATGTTTATTCAATAGACTTCTCACGAAATTGAGTCGTTCAATAAGGTTTTCCTCTGTTTCGGACAAAATGAAAACACTTTGAGTCAAGCTGCTCTTAACTTCAGAAATATGAGTTTGTAAGCTTAAACCTGCTTCTAACTCCGGGTACTCCCCTATTTGCAAATGTGCATTCTCCAACTCATCGAACAAAAACTGATGATAATCGAAATTGATTTTCGAAAGCCTTTCTTCTTCAATGAGCTCTTCTAATTGAGCATGTTGTTTCTTATAACTTTGATACACTTCTGCATAAATATGAACCTTATCCATAATTCCTGCGGAGCCATCAATAACTGATAATTGAAAATCTGACTTATGCAAGGTCAGAATTTCATTTTGAGAATGGATATGAATGAGTTGCTCGCCAATTTCCTTCAATAAATTTAAATTGACCGGAGTATCGTTTATAAATGCCCTCGATTTTCCTTGAGGATTGATCTCCCGTCTTAGATTAGAAAGCGTTGAGAAGTCAAGATCATTTTCCTTGAAAAACATTTCCAAATCATAGCCTTCAATATCAAAGGTGCCTTCGATGATGCATTTTTTGTTTTTATCTCTTAGGGTCTGAACATCTGCCCTTTGACCTAAAATGAGACCCAAAGCTCCGAGAAGTATGGATTTCCCTGCACCGGTTTCACCTGTTATTACCGAAAAGTCGGATAGAAAATCTATTTCAAGTTGTTCTATCAGAGCGTAATTCTCAATAGACAAATGCTTAAGCATAAAACAATTAGTTGGAAGTAAGTTTAGAGTACTTGCTCAAGTTTCCGGGATCGATGTCCTTTAATATATTATAGGCTTTGGTCTTATCAGTTGCCGATCCCATAGAGAAAATATTAACCAATTCATCGGCTTTAGAAAATAATATGGTTTGCATTAAAATAAGCCCTGACTTTTCGTTATTTGTTTTTTTCATTTGATCCAAGGATTCTAAAATCATGGAACGACCTACATCCGTGTTGTCATACATCACATCCAAACCCAAGCGGTGATATGTATATAAAGCCATTCTTAAATCCCCATAAGCGCTGTTCAACGCATTTTCAATTAACCAATACCTATTTTTCTGATTTTCGAATGATTTCCATCCTGCCTGAGTCGCATTTTGCGCATTATTAACCACGCTTTGTGCTTTTTCAAAAAACAAAGTTCCCCCTTTAGGCGAGTAAGTGTCGAATTCGATTCCTAAATAGAAATAGAGATAAAAAGCAATCAAAGAAGTTAGGTTCGATGTATAGGCATTGTCGTTATAATCAAGGGCTTGATTGTCGATATAATTAAATTGAATATCCTTATCTATATGATTGAAAAGAGAGGAGTTATAAGATGAATTAAATACAGGACGCCGAAGTTGCAAGTTCATGGTTCCTCTAAACTCATCGGTAGAAAGACGCTCAGAAATGGTAATCAAAATGGTGCATTCAATCCTTTCTTCCACTTTAAAGGTGTAATTTGTCCATTTACGATTGTTGATGAATTCATACAAAGCCTTTTGCATCTTTTCATATATGTCTTTATCTGTGCCTTGTACTTGAGGAGAAATTACATTGATACTACAAATAAATTCCTGTGCTGAGGCTTGCCAACCCCAAAACAGCAGGCAGATGAAGATCAGTATTTTTTTAAGGGAAAGAAAATATTTCATTTCTGATTATTTATGTTGGATAAAATTACTAAAAATATACTCTACAATATCATTGGCAACTTCAGATTTTTGTTTCAAAGG
>CAZJBB010000116.1:0-9993 GCA_964543995.1 uncultured Bacteroidales bacterium | reverse complement strand
AGCTCACTTAGTGGAGTTTTTACCTTCTCATCCTGTAATGAACATTGGAACCGATAATAGTATACATTCAGTTGCTGCAGCGCCTTATGGAAGTGCATTAATTCTTACTATTTCTTATGCATACATTAAATTAGCCGGAGGGGAAGGACTAACAGAAGCCACTCGCTATGCCATATTAACCGCAAATTATATTAAATCAAGACTCGAAAATCATTATAAAATCCTTTACACAGGTTCAAAAAATCGTTGTGCTCACGAAATGATACTCGATTGTAACGATTTTCATTTAAAAGCCAATGTTGCGGTGATTGATATTGCGAAACGTTTGATGGATTATGGATTCCATGCACCCACAGTGGCGTTTCCAGTTCACGGTACTTTAATGGTAGAACCCACCGAAAGTGAACCAAAAGCCGAACTCGATCGTTTTTGCGATGCCATGATTGCCATTAAAGCCGAAATTGATGAAATTGAACAAGGGAAAGCCGACCGTGAAATCAATGTAATTAAAAAAGCACCCCATACTTCCGAAATGCTGACCGCTAATGAATGGAACTTTCCTTACAGTCGTAAAAAAGCGGCTTATCCATTAGCCGGTTTGTTAGAAGATAAATATTGGTGCCCGGTGACTAAAATTGATGATGCTTACGGGGATAGAAACTTGGTTTGCAGTTGTGAGCCGATTGAGAATTATCGGTAGGCATAACGATCATGTTTTAATGCTTTCAAAGCAATTGGAAGTGTTATTAAATAAAAAAAGAGACCCATTGTTATAGAAATCTTATATTTGTATTTATGGAAAGTATTCGTCAACAAAAAATAAACCGTTTGCTAAGTAAAGAACTCAGCGACATTTTTCGATTGGAATCAAAGAATATTTTCGAGGGATGTATGATTACTGTCACTGCGGTCAGGGTAACAAAGGACATGAATTTGGCAAGGATTTATGTGAGTTTGTTTTTGGCCAAGCAGAAACAGGAAATGATAAAAATTATTCAAGAAAATGCGCGTGAGATTCGCTTTAAATTAGGAATCAGGATTAAGAATCAATTAAGGGTGGTGCCGGACTTGGAATTTTTTCTTGACGATTCTTTAGATTATATTGAAAATATCGACAATTTGTTAAAACAATAAACATGCAGTACGATCCCATCAAACGAAGTTTAGGGAAGGTATTTAACGCCAACCCTTGGATGAGAAAACTTTTTTATTACTTGCTGGATGTGTTGTTGTTAAGAGCCTGGCATATCAAAAAACATTTGAATGCTTGGGCAAAGGATAAAACGCAAGCTTCAGTCTTAGATGCCGGTTCCGGTTTTGGTCAGTATTCTTATTTTATGGCTTCATCATACCGGAAATGGGAAATTACTTCGGTGGATGTTAAGGAAGAACAAATGGCCGATTGTAATGCTTTTTTTAATAAAATTCATCTTTCAAATGCCCATTTTCAAGTAGAAGATTTAACTCAATATATTCAGAATGAACGTTTCCATTTAATTCTTTCCGTAGATGTTATGGAACACATTGCTGAAGACGAGAAAGTGTTTTCCAACTTCCAGAAATCTCTGGTGCAAGGAGGTATGCTTATGATTTCCACCCCTTCCGATCAAGGGGGCTCCGATGTACATGATGACGATCATGAATCCTTTGTTGATGAACATGTTAGAGATGGTTATAACATTGATGACATTAAAACGAAATTATTGAATGCGGGCTTTTCAAAAGTGGAAGCCAAATACACCTATGGAACTTATGGTAATATTTCCTGGAAACTATCGATGAAATTCCCTTTACTGTTATTGAATCTGTCTAAAGTATTTTTCGTCATTCTTCCGCTGTATTATTTGATTACCTTCCCGTTTTGCCTGATTTTAAACACAATGGACCTGAATCTTTATCAACCTAAAGGAACAGGCTTGTTGGTGAAAGCTTGGAAATAATTTATTCAAATCTTTTCACCATTGAATTTCCCACTTTATATTGCCAGCAGATACCTAAAGTCAAAGAAAACCCATAATATTATTAATTTCATCACAGGAATTGCTACTACCGGCATCGCCGTAGGTGCGTTTTCTTTAATTGTGGTGCTTTCTGTATTTAATGGTTTCGAACAATTGGTGGTGAAACTGTTTAATTATTTCAATCCCGACATATTAATTACTGCTGCTCATGGGAAAACATTTCACTTGCAAAATGTTCCCATGGATTCAATACAGAAAATTCCCGGGGTGTATTATATAAATGAAGTGGTTGAAGAAAATGCATTGGCTAAATATCACAACAAACAGTATATTGTTACCCTTAAAGGAGTCAACAAGGATTTTGCCAAGTCGAATCATATTGACTCTACTTTGATTGATGGGTATTTTACCTTGGAAAAGGGAGAACACAATTATGCGGTTTTGGGTTCCGGAGTTGCCTATTTCCTGGACGTAAATCTCAATGATTTTAGCAACTCCTTAAATGTATTCGTCCCTAAGCGGACCAAAAATGTAGACATGCAGAACCCCAGTCAGGCATTTAATCAAGATAACATTCATCCTTCCGGAGTGTTTTCTATTCAACAGGATTTTGATTCAAGGTATGTTTTGGTTCCATTGCGTTTTTTAAGAAAAATGCTTGAATACACCGATGAAGTCAGCTCATTGGAAATCACATTACAAACGGATGCGAATTTAACCCAAGTTCAAAAGGAATTGGAAAACACCCTTGGGAAAGGATTCACGATAAAAAGCAGGTTTCAGCAGCAAGAAGTGCTTTACAAAATCATGATTTCAGAAAAATTCGCCATATTTCTCATTCTTACATTTATTTTAATTATTGCTGCATTTAACATTATTGGTTCACTCACAATGCTTACCATGGATAAGAAAAAAGATATTGTGATCTTGCGAAGTTTGGGAGCAAACGATGGTATCATTAAAAGAATCTTTTTGTTTGAGGGACTGTTAATTTCTTTTACCGGCGGGGTTTTAGGCATCACCTTAGGTACATTGACCTGTATTCTGCAGAAAGCTTTTGGTTTGGTGAAAATAAATTCGGGAAAAGGTTCTTTTGTGGTAAACAGTTATCCGGTAAACCTTCAATGGGGCGATATGGTATTGGTTTTTCTTATTGTACTTGCCATAGGATTCATAGCTTCATGGATTACCGTTAAACGCATTTCTTCCAAATACATCATGGAAAAGTTGTAGCCATGAGCAATCATAGATTTTATAACAATCTTTTTGGATGGATTGCTTTTACCATCGCTTTTATCACCTACTTCTTAACCATGGAACCCACAGCCAGTTGGTGGGATTGCAGTGAATTCATTGCTTGTTCCTATAAACTCGAAATCGGACATCCCCCCGGAGCACCCTTGTTTTTATTATTAGGAAGAATATTTTCCTTGTTTGCAGGAAATCATCTTTCCTATGTGGCCTTTATGGTTAATATGCTTTCTGCCTTGATGAGTGCTTTTACTATCTTGTTTCTATTTTGGACCATTACGGCCATAAGCCGGAAATACTTTATCAAGAATGCCTCAATCAATCTTCAACAATCTATAATTATTTTGGGAAGCGGAATGTTGGGCAGCTTGGCTTTCACTTTTTCCGATTCCTTTTGGTTTTCGGCAGTGGAAGGGGAGGTGTATGCAACTTCTTCTTTTTTTACCGCCATCGTTTTTTGGGCAATGTTGAAATGGGAATCCCAAATGGAGGATGGAAAAAACAATCGCTGGCTTTTGCTAACTGCTTATCTGCTTGGTCTCTCCATTGGGGTGCATTTACTCAATTTATTGGTCATACCGGCAATCGTATTTATGTTTTATTTCAAGAAATACAAAACGACGCTTTTAGGGGTTGTAATTACTTCTTTTCTTGCCATTGGTATGTTGGGTATTGTGCAATATGGTGTTATTCCGGGTTTGGTGTATTTGGCTTCCCGATTTGAATTGGTATTTGTAAATGGGTTTCATTTGGGTTTTGGAAGCGGCATTTTGTGTTTTTCGTTGGTGCTTTTTATTTTGTTTTTCGTTAGCATATACATATCTCATAAAAGAAGGTACATTGTTTTGAATACCACTATCCTAGGATTGTTATTTATCATTCTTGGGTATTCAAGTTATATAATGATTGTAATTCGTGCCAATGCAAATCCTCCTTTAAATGAAAACAGTCCGGATCATGTTTTTTCATTTAAAGCCTATCTCGACCGAGAACAATATGGAAATAGTCCCTTATTCTATGGTCAATATTTTACTGCTAAAGTGATAAGCCAAAAAGATGGAGAAACCATTTATGATAAAGGGAAAGAGCAATATGAGGCTGTTGGAAAAAAAAACATTTCAGTATATGATGAAGAAAACTCCGGTTTTTTCCCCCGCATGTACAGCCATGACCCGCTTCACATAAGAGCATATAAGGACTGGAGTGGTACACCCGGAGATCGATGTCCAACTTTTTTGGAAAACCTCAGGTTTTTGGTTAACTACCAAGTGGGGTTTATGTATTTTAGGTATTTTATGTGGAATTTTGCCGGACGACAAAATGATCAACAAGGCAATGGAAGCAATTATAATGGTTCTCCGGACCTGCTTCATGGGAATTGGATTTGCGGCATTCCAATCATCGACTCTCGATTAGGACCGCAAAAAAATCTTCCATCCAGCATAAAAAATGATCCGTCAAGAACCACTTTTTACCTGCTTCCTCTAATTTTCGGATTGGTGGGTTTGTTTTTCCATTTTAGGTTTTCTCCAAAAGATGCCACCGTGGTGACCATTTTATTTTTTATGACCGGAATTGCCATAGTGTTGTATTTAAATCAAACCCCGTATCAGGCTCGTGAAAGAGATTATGCTTATGTGGGCTCATTTTATGCCTTTTCCATTTGGATTGGACTCGGCCTAACAGCAATTTGGCAGGTATTATCCAAGAAATTAAAAAAGCCGTATATTGCTATTGTTATTCTTTTGTTTTCTGTAATTCTGGTTCCCGGTATTATGGCAAAAGAAGGGTGGCGAATGCATGATCGTTCGGGAAGACGAGCGACTGCTGATTTTGCATACAATTATTTGATGTCATGTGAACCTGATGCCATTCTGGTAACCAATGGAGATAATGATACTTTTCCTCTATGGTATGCCCAAGAAGTGGAAAATGTAAGAACCGATGTGAGAGTACTCAATTATGCTCTTTCTTCGGGGGCATGGTATACCCGACAGCTCCATCAGAAAATATATAAATCGAATCCTTTGCCCTTAACCCTTTCAATCGATCAATACAAAGAAGGCATTAATGATTATATACCGGTTGTTGATAAGGAGTTCAATGGGTTTGCTGAGTTAAAAGACATCATCTCCCTGATTGGAAGCAGTAAAGAAGAAACCAAAGTAACCACCGTTGAAGGTGAAAGAATATCCTTTTTGCCAACTAAAAAAGTACAACTTTCCACTGATGCAGCGGCAATGAAACGCACAGGAATTATTCCATCTTCTCTAATAGATAGCATTATAAATCCTATGCAATGGGAATTGGGAAAGAGTTATATTTTCAAAAATGAGCTTTTGATGTTGGATTTAATTTCAACCAACCAATGGAAAAGGCCCATTTATTTTTCCTATCCAAGTATAGTAAGAGCCATAATGAATATTGAAAAATATTGTTCCCTCGAAGGGTATTCGTATCGGTATTTACCCGTTAAGGCATCTAATTATATCCAAGGCTTGGGGGGTATTAACATAGATAAAACCTATAACTTATTTATGAATGTTTTTCGTTGGGGTGGGCTTAATGAACAAGGCGTATATATTGATGGTGAAACCCATCGAAATGCAGTTTCTTTCAGGAATAAATTTGCTTTATTGGCTCAAGCCTTAATTTTGAACAATAGAATAGATTCAGCTCGAAAAATCTTGGACAAAGGATTAAATCTTTTTCCATCTACTAAAATTCCTTTCGATAAATACACTTTAGCTTATATACAGTTATATGAAAAAATTGGAGAAAAAAATAAAGCCCAATTGCTTTACAATGAAATAAATTCTTATTACTCAGCGTTATTGGCGTATTATGAGTCTTTTGAAGATTCAAAAATACCCAGCATCCAAACAGAAAAAAGCAATATAATGCAATTGTTGAAAAATTTATATCAATTAAAGATAGACATACATTAAATAAATTTTGTACATTTGAAAAAAATTTCAATATGAAATTCCTTTACTTACTTCTCTTAAGTATAATTGTTAGTTTAAGCATACATGATGACACCAAAGCTCATGAGGTTTTTATTATCAAAGATACAACAAATCATTGCTCAGAAGATTCCATTATTAAAAGGATAAGGGAGCTAACTTATTATTATGTAAATAAAGAATACCCTGATCTTTTAAATAAGGATTTGTCATTTAAAAAAGAGAAAGGTGCTATTCTAAAAGAATTGCTAAACAAAGAAGTTAAAGATTCCATTTTACACACGATCTCTATAGAATTTAGAGGATGTAAATTTAAAAATGCCGATTTAATTAATATAAAAAACGAATTAATTAAACCCGGAAAACAATCTCCCTCTGACAAAAGCAGTGAAGATAAAACAAATTCAACCAAAGGAGGCACTTCCTCTACGAACCAAAATAACAATAGCAGCAATACGGTAAACAAAACTACACAAGACAATACAGTTACTTCAACAAACGATAATACTCCTGAAACATACAGCACTAAGTTTGGCATATTAATTTGCACCAAACCTGAATTATCAAGTGCAGGACTATATCAGATAAAAAACATTAGGGCTTTTAAAGGTACAGATGGCTTATATCGTTATTATTCAGGAGAATATAGCTCGAAGAAAGAAGCCTACCCTTTCAAGCTGCAAATTGTAAGTTCCGGGTGTAAGGATGCTGTTATTGAACTTATTCGTGGCAAAGAAGTGCCTTTTCAATAAAATGGTTTTTTTTTGTATTTTTCTCGTGTCTATTTTCTTTGCTGTACATTTCATAACCAAATCAACATATTTTAAAGATTTGGTAATTTTGTAAAAAACAATTCAAATGATTACAATTGAACAAATCAAGCCGCTCGAAAAGCGAATAGATGATTTGAGGAGGTTCCTTTGACATCGATACCAAAAACAAACTCATAGCAGAAGATGAGGAGCTAACCCATGCTCCCGGCTTTTGGGACGATCCAAAGAAAGCGGAAATCCTTCTGAAATCCATTAAAGAAAAGAAAAATTGGACACTGGCATTTGAACAAGCACGTGTTGATTGCGACGAACTTCAAATCCTTGTCGATTTTTTCAATGCAGGCGAGGCCACAGAAGAAGAGTTAGAAATCCAATATCAAATTTGTGTTAAGCATATTGAAGCCTTAGAATTCAAAAATATGCTGCGCAACGAAGAAGACCACTTAGGAGCTATTCTTGAAATCAATTCAGGTGCCGGAGGAACGGAAAGCCAAGATTGGGCCGAAATGCTGCTGCGTATGTATGTGCGATGGGCTGAACGCAACAACTACAAAGTAAAAATGCTCGACCAAGTAGATGGAGATGTGGCCGGCATTAAATCGGCATCCATTGAAATTGAAGGCGATTTTGTATATGGCTATCTAAAAGGTGAAAACGGGGTACACCGTTTGGTAAGGCTTTCGCCCTTCGATTCTGCAAATAAACGTCATACTTCTTTCGCTTCTATCTATGCCTACCCTATCATCGACGATAATATTGTTATTGAAATTAATCCGGCAGAAATTACTTGGGATACGTTTCGTTCGGGCGGACCGGGTGGCCAAAATGTAAACAAGGTAGAAACAGCCGTGCGTTTAAAACACAATCCTTCAGGAATTATCATAGAATGTCAGGAAACCCGTTCTCAATTGCAAAATAAGGAGAAAGCCATTAAGATGTTGAAATCGCAGTTGTATGAAATAGAACTCAGAAGCAAAAGAGAAAAAATTGACGCTATTGAAGCATCCAAGAAGAAAATTGAATGGGGTTCTCAAATTCGAAACTATGTGATGCACCCTTATAAAATGGTGAAAGATGTTCGTACTCAATACGAAACATCCAATGTACAAGCCATCATGGATGGGGAATTAAATGAATTAATTAAAGCGTATTTAATGCAATTTGGAGAAAAATAACATGGAAGAAAATTCAAGCAGTTTTGTTCGCCCTTCATGGGACGAATATTTTATGGAAATCGCCAATACCGTGTCTAAAAGAGCCACCTGCGATAGAGGTCGAAGCGGATGCGTTATTGCAAAAGACAAACAAATGTTGGTTTCGGGCTATGTAGGTTCTCCGAAAGGCTTGCCCCATTGCGACGAAAAAGGCCATCAAATGAAGAAAACCATACACGAAGATGGAAGTGTTACCAGTCATTGTGTAAGAAGCGTTCATGCAGAGCAGAATGCCATTTGCCAGGCTGCCCGCATGGGAATTTCACTGGAAGGAGCCACATTATACTGTCGTATGACCCCTTGCCGTATTTGTGCAATGATGATTATTAACTGCGGCATCGTTAGGGTAGTGTGCGAAAAAAAATACCATGCCGGAGCTGAATCTGAGGAAATGTTTAAACATGCCAACGTTTTACTAGAATATGTGAGTGAAGAAGTGATGAACTACACCAATCAACAAGGATAATTCATATATTTTATTGCAATAGAATGAAATTTCAGGATTCTATCAGCTAGTGTGAATAGAAATAAAAAAGAATAAAAAAATAAAGCAAAAGATATATAATGGACTATAATTTTAATGAAATAGAATCCAAATGGCAACAATACTGGAGTCAAAATAAAGTATTTAAAGCAGAAAACACATCGGAAAAACCGAAGTTTTACGTGCTCGATATGTTTCCCTATCCTTCAGGAGCCGGATTGCATGTGGGGCACCCCTTAGGGTATATTGCCTCTGATATCTACGCCCGTTACAAACGCTTAAATGGATACAATGTTTTGCACCCAATGGGGTATGATGCCTATGGTTTGCCGGCAGAGCAATATGCTATTCAAACCGGTCAACATCCTGCTATTACCACTGAGAAAAATATAGAACGATATAGAGAACAATTGGATAAAATCGGGTTTTCTTTCGATTGGGATCGTGAAGTGCGTACTTGCGAACCCAATTATTATAAATGGACTCAATGGACTTTTATTCAACTTTTCAATTCTTGGTATAATACTCAAACGCAAAAAGCAGAGCCCATTGAAGCACTAATTAATACGTTTTCTAAAAGCGGAAATTCAGGAATTCAAGCGGCTAGCTATTTCGCAGGTATTTTTAGTGCCCATGATTGGAATGCATTCACCGAAAAAGAGCAGCAGGAATTGCTGATGAATTACCGATTGGCCTATTTAGCCGATACCATGGTAAATTGGTGCCCGGCATTAGGAACGGTTTTGGCAAACGATGAAGTTAGCGAAGGATTTTCGGTAAGAGGCGGACATCCCGTTGAACGAAAAAACATGAAACAATGGCTTCTTCGCATTACTGCCTATGCCGACAGGCTTCTAAATGGGTTGGATGCCCTTGATTGGACTGATTCCATCAAAGAAATTCAACGTAACTGGATAGGTAAATCGGAAGGTGCTTTGTTGAAATTCAAAGTAAAAAACCATGATAAAGTACTAGAGATTTTCACCACCCGTCCTGATACCATTTTTGGAGTTACTTATATGACCTTAGCCCCGGAACATGAATATGTATCGGAAATTATCACAGACAAACAAAAAGCTGAGGTAGAGCAGTATGTGATGGATTCCAAAAACCGTTCCGACAGGGAACGTATGGCTGAGGTGAAGAAAATTTCCGGAGTTTTTACCGGAGCGTATGCTATAAATCCTTTCAATAATGAAGAAATTCAAATTTGGGTTGGCGATTATGTGTTGGCAGGATATGGAACCGGAGCTGTAATGGCGGTTCCGGCTCATGATAGCCGAGATTGGGCTTTTGCCAATCATTTTGGATTAGAAAAAAGAGAAGTCATTGTTGGAGGGGATA
>CAZJBB010000115.1:0-9995 GCA_964543995.1 uncultured Bacteroidales bacterium | reverse complement strand
GCTGTGAATAATGAAAAAGCAGCTAAGATGGAGGTGCTTTTGAAGAAAAATGCATTGCCTGATAATGATTTGGGGAGTTTTGCGCTGACTGTTTATGAGAAGGGGACAGAGGTTAAGTTTGAAGGATTGGTGTTGTATTTGCCTTCGGTGGATAAGAGTTATACTTCGGATGAGAATGGTTTGTTTAGAGGTGTTGATTTGGTGGTAGGTGCTTATGCGGCAGTGATTTCTGGGAAGGAGATTGTTAGTAAGAATGTTAGTTTTACGATAAATGGAGGAAAGGAGACTAGGGGGAGTTTTTGGGTTGTGAGGAGTTGAGTTTGAAGGGTTACCACTAAGGCACTGAGGACACTGAGGGACACTAAGAAAATTTTGAGTGTTGGAAGACGGAAGGGGAACCACTAAGGCACTGAGGGCACTGAGGGACACTAAGGTAATTATGGATTACGGAGGAGGTGAAGCCCTGTAGAGGCGACATATTGGTAGCCAGGGGTGAAGCCCCTGGAACAAGATGCACCCCCTCCTTCTTCCGGCGCCGGAGGTGCCGAATATTTTTTTTGGACGGGGATGATGATATTTGTATGATTCTTAACCCCAACCCCTCCCGACCTTTAGGTGCGGGACAGGTTAAAAAGGGGCAATAACAGAGTGTGACGCGGATGACTCTGATGGGTATGATAAGATAGGATTTTTTGAAAGGCTGAGCCTTTCGGGATAGACGGACCGAGGTAGAACCTCGGCCCAACGTTCGGCGGCGGTTCCTACCGCCGCCGAACGTTGGGCTAATGAACAATATAGTAGGCTGAGGAGAATGGGTTTTTCATTCTACCATAATGTCGTCACTACGTGACTTTGGATTGTTTTGGGTTTTTGTTTTCTACCATAATGTCGTCACTACGTGACTTTGGATTTATCAAGATTTAATTAGTTACACCTTCAAAGATTATACCCCATAAACCAACGGGGATTAAACAGATTAAAGGATTACACAGAAAGGAAAATTGTTTGAACCGGTGATTGACTTGATTAAATGATTGATTTGATAGTGAAGGTTTCATTTTGAGTGAATCTTTCACTTTGAGTGAAGCTCTCACTTTTTAAGTGATAGGAGGACTGAGGGAGGAACCGCCGCCGAACAGGGTGAAAATAACCATTTTATCAGGCTAAAGGCAAAGTGTTAATGGGATGGTTAATAATAATTTTAAAAAAATTGGTATGTAATAATAAAATAGTTTTAATTTTATGGTCTGAAAAAAATTAAATAAAGGTGCCTTAATTGAAGTCAGGAACACTGATTGTTGATTCAGGTGAATTTAAATTAAATATTATCAACCTTAAAAATCAAGTTTATGGATAGTGATTCATCTAATAATAGCAAATCTGATGTTGTATCAAAGGATACTATTTATTCTGAACTCTACACAGAAATGAGGCGATATCGTGACTATGAGTTAACGGTTTCGACATGGTATGTGGCAATATTACTTGCTATATTGAGTGGTATAATAACCATAAAGTATGGTGCCGGATTTAAGGTTCTATTTTCAGAGTGTATAGTAAAAGTTGTTTTTGCATCAGTTGTAACATTGATAGGTTTGGGTTGTTGTTATTCGGTTGACTATGTTTCATGCCAAAACAGAAGACTAAGGAAACATGTAACGGCAAAACTGGAGCCAGATTGGAATAAACTTGAACCAAATAAAACAATTTTGAAACCAAACCATATTATTATAATGACACTTTTACTATTAATTGCTGCAATTGACATCATTATACTATCATAATAAAAATCTAGCTGACTGAAAAAAGAATGAATTTTAAGCAGCATAAAATTTAAATAATGAACCAAAAAGTCCATAATCAAATAGTAAGTTTCATCTGGGGGATAGCCGATGATGTGTTGAGAGATGTTTTTGTTAGAGGTAAATACCGTGACATCATTCTTCCTTTCACGGTGTTGAGGCGATTAGACGCTTTGCTGGTACCAACAAAAGAAAAAGTTTTAGAAGCCAATGCCTTTCTGATTAAAGAAAAAATTGATGACAAAAAAGCATTGGAAAATCAATCGGGTTATTCGTTTTGGAATATTTCGAAATATACTTTTGAAACCCTGATGAATGATGCCGATAACATTGATACCAATTTGGAAGCGTATCTGGATGGATACAGCCCCAATGTACAAGAAATCATAAGTAAGTTTAAGCTGCGAAATCAGTTGGAAACCATGAAAGAAGCGGGCTTAACTTATCTGCTGATAACAAAACTTTGCGACAAGGAGATTAACCTTAGTCCCAATGAAGTTAAAAACAGCAAAGGAGAAGTATTACCCCCTCTTACCAATTTGGGAATGGGTTATGTGTTTGAAGAACTTATCAGGAAATTTAACGAAGAAAATAATGAAGAAGCGGGAGAGCATTTTACGCCCCGTGAAATCATTAAGCTGATGACACATATTTTGTTTACACCGGTAAAAGACAAAATAAAAAAAGGAACCTACCTTATTTATGACCCGGCATGTGGCAGCGGAGGAATGTTAACTGAAGCCGAACATTATGCTTTAGAAATCACCAATAGTAAAGCCAATTTTGAACTTTACGGACAGGAAGTAAATCCGGAAACCTACGCCATTTG
This sequence comes from uncultured Bacteroidales bacterium, assembly GCA_964543995.1. GTDB lineage: Bacteria > Bacteroidota > Bacteroidia > Bacteroidales > CAIXTV01 > CAIXTV01. The sequence continues at coordinate 7,364 of CAZJBB010000115.1, read as the reverse complement.
CACCAGCGACATACTAATAAAAGGTGAAAAATCGGAAAACATTGTTTACGGTTCTACCCTTTCAAAAGATGGGTTCTCGCATCTAAATTTCGACTTTATGCTTTCCAATCCTCCTTATGGTAAAACATGGAAGATTGACGAAGAAGCCATTGTTTCGAACAGAGGGAAAAAGGGATTTGGTGAAAAAGCTGAAAGTATAAAAGATTCCCGTTTTCAAATCGGACTGCCTTCTATTTCCGACGGACAGTTATTGTTTTTGCTGAACATGGTGAGCAAGATGAAACACAATACCGAACTGGGCAGCCGCATTGCCACTGTTCACAATGGTTCGGCTTTGTTTACAGGTGACGCAGGGGGAGGCGAAAGCGAAATACGAAAACATATCATTGAAAACGATTGGCTGGAATGTATCATAGCATTGCCCAAAAACATTTTTTACAATACGGGTATTCCTACCTACATCTGGATAGTAAGCAACAAAAAAGAAGGAAAACGCAAAGGCAAAGTACAATTGATTAATGCCTTAGAGTCCTACGAAAAGTTGCGAAAGAACTTAGGGCAAAAGAATTGCGAAATGAAGCCCAAACAAATTGATGACATTACCCATTTGTATATGGACTTTGTGGAAAACGAAATTTCAAAAATTTATCCCAACGAATATTTTGGTTACAACAAAATAACCGTTGAAAGACCTTTACGCCTTTCGGCACAGTTTACATCCGAAGCCATTGCCACATTGCGCTACGAAAATTGTCTGAACCTTGATTTTTATGATTTAGGGATTACTTTGATTGAGGATTTTGTGAAGGAAGCAGAAAAACAAGCCAAATACAGTGCTGACAAATTGAAAGTGAAAATTGAAGCCCAGCTAAAAAAAGAGGATATAAGTCTAAAACCTTCTGATAAAGCCAAATTGTTGAATGCCGGGTTTTGGGCAGACAAACTGCAACTGATAGAAAATGTCGAAAAGCTTATGGCTCATTTTGGGAATAAACAATTTGACGACTACAATACATTTTTGCCGTTGCTCAACAAAACCGTAAAAGAATTGAAACTGGATATCGATGCCAAAGCCTTGAAAAATATAACCGATGCCATAACATGGAAAAATGAAGATGCAGAACCCGTAATTAAGAAAACAGAAAAAGACGGGACTGTAATGTATGAAGCTGACAGTGATTTGCGTGACACTGAGAATGTACCACTTGACCAGGACATACATGAATACTTCGAAAGAGAAGTATTGCAGCATATACCCGATGCATGGATTGATGAAAGCAAAACCGTGAAAGGATACGAAATTTCGTTTACCCGTTATTTTTATAACTATGTACCCCCGCGCAGTATTGAAGAAATAACCAAAGAAATATTGGAATTAGAAAAAGAAACAGAGGGTATTTTAAAAGAGATAATCAATGATTAAAGCAACCAACCTAATAAAAACAGGTATTCCTTGGATGCCTGAAATACCATCTGATTGGGGTTTGAAAAGGATTAAACTGCTATTTGATTTCAATAAAAATATTGTAGGCAAGACAAGTGCTGATTATGATGTTTTGTCCTTAACAACAAAAGGTGTAATTAAACGTGATTTGGAAAGTGGAAAGGGTAAATTCCCTGCTTCATTTGATGGCTATCAGATTGTAAAGCCAAACTCAATTATGCTTTGTCTTTTTGATATGGACGTTACACCAAGAGTTGTTGGTCACGTAAATGATGATGGTATTATTTCAGCAGCATATACGAACATAATTCCAAAGATTGGAATTAACTCGAAATACTATTATTATTACTTTTTGCTACAAGATAAAAATAGAAGTTTTTTAGCACTTGGGACTGGTATTAGAATAACGCTGAATAAAGATTTTTTCGGGACATTAAAAATTCCTGTCCCCCCAATAGAAGTTCAAAACAGCATAGTTAAATACTTAGACAAAAAGAATAAGGAAATCGACAAGTTTATTCGGAATAAGGAAAGGTTGATTGAATTTTTAGAGGAGAGAAAGAAAAAGATGATTTCAAAAAATATTTCTCAATGGATTCATTCTGAAATGAAAGAAAGTGGTATTTCTTGGATAGGGAAAATCCCTAAACATTGGAGAGTTTTAAATTTGAAATATTTATTGAAAAGCAAATTAAAATATGGAGCGAATGAAGAAGCAAAAGATGCAAATACTGAACACCCCAGGTATATAAGAATAACCGATTTTGGTTTTAATGGCAAATTGAGTGATGATACTTATCGTTCACTGCCATTAAAAAAAGCAAAGGAATACTTACTTAATGAGGGTGATATTCTTTTTGCAAGAAGTGGAGCTACGGTTGGTAAAACATTTCAGTTTAAGGATTATAGTGGTCTGGCTTGCTTTGCTGGTTATTTAATAAAGGCTTCCCCTAATACAAAAAAAATACTTAGCGACTTTCTCTATTTATACACTCAATCAAGTTTATTTGAGGAATGGAAAAATGGAATTTTTGATAAAGCTACAATTGAAAATATTGGTGCTGACAAGTATGCAGTTTTGAAAGTAATTGTTCCGCCAATCATTGAACAAGAGCAAATAATAACATTTGTGCAAAACGAAAATACAGAAATAAATCTTGCAATATCCAAAGCGCAAAAAGAAATCTATAGCATTAAAGAATACCGTGAATCACTTATAACTAATGTAGTAATGGGAAAACTAAAGGTACCACAATTAGAAAAACAAATGAATTAAGACAATGCCATTTCAATTTACAGATACCTCGGAAAAAGCCCTGCAAATTTTTATTGCCAATTATTTGGTGGCGGAGCATAGTTTTATTGAAACCTCACCCACCGAATTCGACCGTGAGTTTTGCATCAATACCCAGCAGGTGTTGGCTTTTATTGAAACCACCCAAAAGGATGCTTACGAAATGATTCAGAGAAAAGGCGAACGCAGCTTTTTGGTTCGTTTGGACGAAAAAATCAAAGAGTTGGGTGTGGTGGCTGTGCTACGCAAAGGAGTTAAGCATTTTGATAAAACTATTGATTTGTTTTATCGCAAACCATCCTCAAACTTTAATGCAAAAGATGCTGCCCGATATGATGCCAATGTGTTTTCAGTGACACAAGAACTGAAATACAGCCCCTATCATGAAAACAGGCTGGACCTGGCTATTTTTATAAATGGCATACCCATACTTACCAGCGAATTGAAAAACCCATTAAGCGGTCAATATGTGCAGAATGGTATTCGTCAATATCAAAACGACAGGGACCCAAAGGATAAAATATTTTCGTTTGCCCGTTGCATGGCTCACTTTGCTGCCGACACCGAATTGGTTTACATGTGCACGGAATTAAAAAAGAAAGATTCCTTTTTTATACCCTTCAATAAAGGATTAAACGATTGTAAAGATATTCAACCCTTTGGTGCGGGTAATCCTGTTAATCCAAACGGATTGAAAACGCATTATTTTTGGGAAGAAATATTGAGCAAAAATTCGCTGGCAAATATCGTTGATAAGTTTGCACAAGTGATTGAAGAAACAGATGAGGACAGCGGCAAGAAGAAAAAGAAAATGATTTTTCCGCGTTATCATCAGTTGACTTGTGTGAAACAAATATTGGCACATGCCAAACAAAGCGGATTGGGGCAACGATATTTGATACAACATTCGGCAGGTTCGGGAAAATCAAAAACCATTGCATGGCTGTCGCATCAATTGCATGGTTTATTTGATGCAAACAATGAATTTAATATTTTCGATTCGGTAATTGTGGTTACCGACCGAACGGTTCTGGACAGACAGTTAAGAGATGAAATCGTTCAGTTTTCGCCCAAACCGGGCATTGTTGCAGCCATTACGGGAGAGGGCGATAGTAAGAAAAATCAATTGGGCGAAGCCATAAGCAATAAAAAGAAAGTAATCATTTGCACCATCCAAACATTCCCATTTCTGCTGGATGAAATGCAGGAAATGGATGCTATTAAATTCGCCATAATTATTGACGAGGCTCACAGCAGTCAAAGCGGGGAAACATCGGCTAAAATGAATGCCGTATTAGCTGATAAGCATGAAGATGCTGAGGACGAAGAAGAACCCACTTTAGAAGATAAAATAAACGCATTGATTGAAAGCCGTAAGATGATTAAGAACGGCTCATATTTTGCTTTTACTGCCACACCCAAAAACAAGACTTTAGAAACTTTTGGTGTTCCCAGAAAATACATAAAGGAGGGTGAAGAAAAAACCGCTTTTAATGCCTTTCATTTGTATTCGATGAAACAGGCTATTGAAGAGGAATTTATTTTGGATGTTTTGCAGAATTACACTACCTACAATTCGTTTTATAAACTTATTAAAGCGGTAGAAGAAAACCCCGAGTTTGATACCAAACAGGCACAAAAGAAATTAAGGGCTTATGTGGAGGGTCATGAATTTGCCATAGCTGAGAAAGCCAAAATCATGATAGACCATTTTCATCGTGATGTAAGGCACCTGATCAATGGTGAAGCCAAAACTATGATTGTTACAAAAAGTATTATTGCTGCCATCAAATACAAACATGCCTTCGACGAATATCTGAAAGAAATCAAATCACCTTTCAAAGCCATTGTGGCTTTTTCGGGCAAAAAGGATTATAAAGGCAATGAGTATGACGAGGGGAGCATGAACAATTTTGTGACCTTTAAGCATGATATCCCGAAAAACTTTAAGAAAAAGGAATATCGTTTTCTGATAGTTGCCAATAAGTATCAAACAGGTTTTGACCAGCCACTTTTGCACACAATGTATGTTGACAAAAAGTTAAGAGACGTTCAAGCTGTTCAAACATTGTCAAGATTAAACAGAGCTTATAAACCTTATAAAAAGGACACTTTTGTTTTGGACTTTTACAATACAGCAGAAGATATAAAAGAAGCTTTTGACCCTTATTACACATCCACCATTTTAAGCGAAGAAACCAGCCCCAACAAACTTAACGACCTGGTGGATATCCTTGAAAAATTTGAAGTGTATAATGAAGAAGTGGTAAAGGATTTCTTTGCAAAATATGCCAACAATGCGGAAAGAAACATTCTTGACCCCATTATTGATTCAGCGGCTCATATTTTTACCTTTGATTTAAACTTAGACAAACGAATTGACTTTAAAATTAAGGTTAAGTCGTTTTTAAGGACCTACAGCTACCTTGCCAAACTGATGGACTTTAATAATCTTTACTGGGAGCAATTGTGGTGGTATTTGAAATACCTTTTGCCTAAATTAATCATTGATGACGACGAGGATTTGTCGCAAGGAATTTTAGAAACCATTGATATGGACAGCTACCGACCATCAAAACAAGGAACTGAACATATACTTTTGCAAGAAGATCCCGGATTTGTTGCACCTATTCCTGTTACAGTTGGCGGTGGTAAAGCCGAACCTGAATTGGATACTTTAGAAAATATTCTTCGTGAATTTAACCATCGTTTTGGCGACATCGACTGGACAGACAAAGATAAAGTAAACGACATTCTTACAAACCAGATTCCAGCGGATATGAGAAAGGATGAACGTATAATGGATGCCATTACCACTTCGCCCGACAAACAAAACGCAAAAATATCTTCTGATAAAAAAGTAGAGGAATTGATGCAACAGTATTTGTTTACCCAAACAGAAATATTTAAGAAATTCTCTACAGACGAGGATTTTCAAAGGCGGTATAAGGAATTTGTATTTGATACTTTGTGGGCGCAAGGTAAGCAGCCGGGCATTAATTTGTAGGTTATAGTGAAATGAAAATAAAAGAATTACACAGCATTACCGAAATTAAACCAGAGGATTGTTATCAAACCAGAGGCAGTCGTCCGGTGAGGGTATTGTGCAACGATTTGAATTACTATGTTTGCAAATATTCGAAAGGGAAGGGGTTTCCGTTTCCATTATTTAATGAATATATTGCAGCCTGTTTTCTTAAAATCTGGAATTTACCTGTACCTGAATTTGCTTTTGTAAAAATCAAAAAAGATCATACCCGCCAAATAGAATATCCATACTATTATTTCGATAAGCTTTGTTTTGGTTCGAGATATTTTGGTGAATATAAGGAAGTAGATAAATTATTTTTGGAAACGCCTTTGATTAGAAAAGAAAATCTGACAGGTAGGGAGACGTTTTTAAGAATAGGATTGTTTGATATCTGGTTGTGCAACGAAGACAGGCATTACGAAAACTTTAATCTTTTGTATAATCTTAAATCAAATCAATTTGTACCTATCGATCATGTTTTTTGTTTTAACACACTTAATCTGGATAAAGAACCTTGTTTGATAAGCGATAATGAAAGTATTTTAACAACTCCGTTTATAAGTCGCTTTTTTTCGCGACCTTTGCAACAAAATTTGAACGAAACACGTTTAAAACTTATAAAAGATTTTAAACTTAATGTAATCCACTGCCATGAAGAGCTTGATAATATTTTGGCAAACATTCCAATAGCTTGGGAACCCGATAAAGGTTTTCTTAAGTCGAGACTTGATTTTTTCTTTAGTGAACCATGGTTACAATCGTGTGTAGATTATTTCACAACACTAATTACTCTTAATATTAAAACACAATAAAATGAAGACATTTTATAGCATTTTGTCCGCAGTTATCAATCCGGTATCGGGTGAAAAGATATCGCTGGGATTGCTTTTGTCTGATGGTAATACCAGTTATTTCGATTTTTCTGAAAATCGTTTTTCTTTGATAGGAACTCTTATAGATAAGGATAGTAAAAAATTTATAAGACAATATCTACGTTCTATCGAGAATGTGATTAATAAGATTGATGTGAATCAGGACCAGCTTACTATTTTTGAAAGTGAGGGAAAAAACCTGATTATAAATGAACCCTATATTGGGTATTTAAGCACTTATAGTCAAAACGTAATTTCTTTTTCAAAGCCTATTAGTATAGATGTGAAAGTAGAGAAAAAAGTTTTTGAAGCTTTGTTTTCAAAATTTATAGATGAGGAAACAATAACAGAGACGACACAGAAAAGAAATATTCAGCTTTTAAAAACTGACTTTTTCCCTCGTGTTCAAAATCATTTTTGTACTGAAAAAGAGTTTACGCCAGAGAATAATGCAAAGCTAATATTACCTCTTACAATTGACTTATTTGGGAAGAATGAAATTTATGTGATTGGACAGTTTCTTGATTTGGATAAGAAAATCAATTTTGTGAAAAGTGACTTTTACGATTATTTTCAGTTGGCGAAAATATTTCCGAATAGCAAGCGATTCATAATATCAGACGAACCTCCAAAAGATAAATTTCCACAACAACATTATTTCTGGAACAAAATAAGGAAGCAAAAGGAGCATACTTATGTTGATATTAATGACGTGGAAATTAT
>CAZJBB010000114.1:0-9995 GCA_964543995.1 uncultured Bacteroidales bacterium | reverse complement strand
CACGGCTCTGAACACTCTTTCCCTACACGACGCTCTTCCGATCTAAAAAATAAATTATTTTTATTCGAAAAATATAAAGGTATCCATGAAGAAAATACATGTTTTCTTAGCTTCATCAGCAGAATTAGAAAATGACAAAAACCAAATTGAATATTTACTTAATAGAAAGAATGCGGAATGGCATGATAAAGGGATAGGTTTTAAGCTGTTTACTTGGTATAACTTCATGAAAACTTTAACTTCTGAGAGAACTCTCGAGGAGTACAAGCATTTTGTTTGTTCAAGTGATATTTGCATTTTTATCGTTCAAAACAAAATTGGACATAATACAAACGAAGAATTTGAACATGCACATCAAGCTTTTTTGACCTGTAAAGACCAGATTAAAAGACCAAGAATAATAACCTATTTTAAAACTGTAAATGATGAGCAGGATGAAATTTTATTGTTTAAGAAAAAAATACAGGATTTAGGCTATTTTTGCGATGATTTTGAGACCATGGATGAGTTCATAATGAAAATTGATCGTCAACTTAATAAAATAGAGAAAGAAGGGCTGATTTTCAAAAAAAAACCAATAAACTATATGAAAATTTCAAAGAGAACAATTTATTATTTTATATTACCCCTTATTATTCTTTTGCTTACGTATTTTACATATAAATACTTCCAACCCACTGACTTAATGGTTAGCATTAATGAACCGGAACCCATTCCCGGAATGCAATTTACTTTTGGGAAACTTTCCTTATCTTATGGTGATCACACAGAACAATTAGGGGTTAAAAAAAGTGCTGTTTTTAAAAACATTCCCGCAAAATATAAGTTCACTAAAATGCAACTTCGTTTTACTGCCTTTGGATACTCTACAATTGATACGGTTGTGAATTCGGGTAGCCTTGTAGAATTGAACATTAGAAGAGACAATACCTTTGCTATCGTATTTGGAACTGTAAAAGACGAAAAAAAACAGCCCATCAAAGACGTACAAATTAAGCTGAAGGATATCCAAACCAAATCTGATGAAAATGGGCGATTTAGAATTGAGATTCCTATTTCGAAACAAGCTGAAGAACAGAGAATAACAGCTTATAAGGAAGGTTATGAATTATTTGATTATTCTGGGGTTCCCTCACCTATATTCGATTGGAAAATAGTTTTAAGAAAGTAGAATTTTATCAATGGGAATGTTTTTGTAAATTTGGAGAAATTTTCAATATATTCATAATGGGTAAGCGAATAGGTAATACTTTCATTATAGTATTTTTATTTATCTCATGTGTTTTAATGTCTTCATGCAAAAAAGACATAAAAGGCTGTATCGATTCAACAGCAAGCAATTTTAATAGTACAGCAAACACAGACGATGGTTCCTGCGTATATTATCATATCGGCAAGATTTTACAGGGGGGCATTATTTTTTATATTGATGGCAGTGGAGCCCATGGATTGATTTCTTCAACATCAGATATCGTTGATTCTGTCGGTTGGGATACCGGGCAATCTATCGTTACCGGTGCTTCTGCCACAGCAGTTGGAACAGGAAAAACAAATTCAGCATTGATTATAACCACTCAAGGGATAGGAAATTATGCGGCTTATTTGTGTAAAAATTTTAATTCTGGAGGATATACGGATTGGTTTCTTCCCTCTAAAGAAGAGTTAATTTTAATGTATAATCTGAGAACAAACATTGGAAATTTTTCCAATGGAATATATTGGAGTTCCTCGGAGATTTCAAATTACACAGCTTGGGCAGTAGATTTTTCCGGCGGAAACATTGTTGGAGAGAAAACAAGCCTTAACAGAGTTCGTGCTATTCGAGCATTTTAAAATAATTTTATAGAAACATTGACCATGAAAAATAAAATACAATTATTGGTAATTTCAATTGCCTTTCCACTATTTATTGCTGCCCAATCCAAATTCAAAAACGAAGAAATTTCCTTGGTGAAAAATGATGATGTTTTTGGATATGAGTTTTTAAACAAAATCGTTGGACAATGGAATGGTCCGGTTACCACTTCAACATCAGCCGGGAGTTTTGATGTTTGGTATGTCGATTATAGGCCGGTATCAGCAAGCCAAGTATCCCATTTTTCAATGCTTGATTCGAATACGGTAAACAATATGAGTTTTTTTGTTGTGAAATATAAAGACAAATTAATAGTTGCTTTACGAACTGAAGGTTGCTTCAAGGATAAATGTTGTGTGACTTATGAAGTTATGGATTCGGTGAATGATTCAAAAGGTTATTACCGGTTTAGTGATTTTATCAATGGGGCAAAAAGAGCCTGTAGTGAATTTGTTTTTAAGGGCGATGAAATGACAATGAAGGTGTATACCAATAAATTCAATAAAGCAAATTCGGTGCAATTGCATTCAACTTTTACTGCTAAATTGGCTTCCCGAAAAAATGCCATTGAAGCCATTAAGAAATTTGAATATCCACAGCCAATAATGGTTAAAGATTTTTCAAATGAATTTAAAAATATGTCTGAAAGTATATTTTTTAGTTTCGAAAACGATCCTTATAAGTCTGAAAATCAACCTTATGTTGGCTCTGCGACCATTAATATCAAAATAGATGATCAATTAAAGACAGCAAAAACAGATGAATTATGCATTCTTCTTAGCACGGAACCCTTTTTCGAAGGCATCAAGTATAACAAGGAAACTTTAAAATATATTTCTAAGTATGTATATCTGCCACTAGGAACAAAGTCATACACCCTTAAAAATGTCCATCCCGGAAAATATTATGTATATACTTACCTCGACAGGGATAATGACAAAAAACATAAAAAAGGCGATTACATGAGTTCCAATACCACACAGACCATTATTGTACCAGCAAATGGAAATGCGATTGTGAATTCCAATATAGATTTTATCATTCCATGAGACTCTTTGAGAATTCATTATTAGTTGAATCTTATTAAAAGGAAATACTTTTTTGCATCCAATTGAAATTTTTATTTTGTTTGTTTAAAAATAAAGTGTAAATTTGAGCAACTTTATTTGAAAGGAATAAAAAACTAAACATGAGAAGTCATGAAATTAAAAAATAAATTAGAACAGAAATACATAAAATTTGCTTTTTTAAGTATTTTGCTTTTTTCCATAGGCTGTGTTAAAAAAGATGATTTTGATTTTAATCGTTTAGCAGATAATCAGCAAATTGAAGAAGAATGGGCTTCAGCATTAGTGAATGCCCACCTAACAATTGATAAATTGGTAAATGATACCTCAGCCATAGTACAAGTAAATCCAACGAATGGTTTTATAACCCTTGTATTCCAATCCGCTGATTTATGGTCGAAACGAGCCGAAGAATTATTAATTCTACCCAATCAAAGTCTTAATATTAGCAATAACAGTATCAACTTGCTTTCGATAAGCACTGGTCAAATTGATTCTGTCAGCTATTCCTCTCCGGTTACTTTCGTAACGCCATCCGCAGGGCAACGTATTGATAGTGTGTTCTTTAAAAGTGGAGCCTTCAACCTTAATTTGAGCTCAAACATTAATCATCAAGGACTTATTAAATTCAACATTCCGAGTTTAACAAAGAATGGCGTACCCTTTTCGCAACAGATAAATTATCCGGGTATTATGCCTGTTCCTATCAATTTGTCTTTTGATCTTACAGGTTATACCCTTAAGCCGAATAATGTACTCCCTAATCAAAATACGGTAATGGTAAATTACAAGATTGTTTATCAGGGAGATAATAACGTTAACAACTCTCCGTATTCAGTTCAATTTACTAATAATTTGACAAATCTTGGCTTTAGTAAAATGTTTGGTTATATGGGGCAATTAACTTTTAATGCCCAAGACACATTTAATATTTCTATTTACGAAAATAATTATACCAGCTTTTTTGATTTAGTAGATATAAAAGCCAAGCTTTATACATGGAATTCATTCGGAACTCCGGTAAATATCAATGTAAATCAGCTATACGGTACTTCCACGGTCAATCCTCCTTACCAGATTAATGTGACGAGTACGTTATATAACCCCTTAAATGTGCCTTATCCATCCCTGCTCCAATTCGGGCAAACTATTGAGAATATAAGTGAGCTAAATTCTTCAAACTCCAATATTCAGCAATTGATTGGTATTTCCCCAAGAAAATTCATTTTTAACATCACAGGAACTACCAATCCTACTGCAAATCAAAGTATTCCTAATTTTGTTTTGGATACTTCAAGAGTTGGTGCAAAAATTCAAGTTGAATTTCCTCTTTATGGCAAAATTAAAGGTTTTACTTATCAAGATACTGCTGAATTTAGCTATAATAATTTAGACGAGATCGAATCGGTTTTACTTAGAATTAATACCATAAACGGATTTCCATTAGATGCACATCTTCAAATATACTGTGTGGATACAAATTATGTTATCAAAGATTCATTGCTAAATCCTTTCCAACAAATAGTTTACTCGGGAATTTGTGGTCCTGCTCCTGATTTTCATGTACAAACACCTACGGCTAATATTACTGATATTTTGTTAGACGAAAATAGACTTCACCGTTTGGTAGGGGTAAAGCATTTATTAATTAGAGCCTCTCTTTGGTCATACAACTATACAAATCAAGATGTTAAGGTTTATATGGATAATTATTTAGATCTTAAACTAGGAGCTAAGGTGAAATTTAAATATAATATCCATCGCTAATTTGACTTTATATGCAAACTAAAAAATACTTTTTGGGCATTCTTATTTTGATTTTGATTGAGAATTGCAATTTCTCTACAGCACAAGACAGCTATACTTTATATTTTATGAAAAATGTGCCTCAATCTTCTTATTTGAATCCTTCTTTCAGCCCTGATGTGAAATATTTTATCGGATTTCCTCTGCTTTCCAAATGGAATGTTGGGTTTGAGAATAATGCATTTTCTTATCATGACATTGTAACTAAACGGTCTGATGATTCTTTGGTGATAAACCAAGATAAAATTCTAAATGGTTTATCCAAAAACAATATTTTAAATCTTGAAGTACATGATGAAATTCTAGGCTTTGGGTTTCATGTTGGCAAAAAAAACTGGATGCAATTTGGAATTAATCAACATTTATTGTTTTCTTATAATTATACTGAAGATTTTTTTAAATTGATTCTTAAAGGAAATGCTCAATTTATTGGCCAAACTGCCGAACTGGGAGGAAACTTTTTCAATGGAACTTTATATCATGACATTGGCTTAAGCTTTGCCCGAAAAATAAACGATAAATTGACTATGGGCCTTAGAGTCAAATATTTAATTGGTCTTGCCAATGTGTATTCTGAGGAATCCAAGATGAATTTAACTACCGATGAAACTACATTTGGTTTGACAGGAAATGCTGATATATTGCTGCATGCATCTTATCCTAACATGGATAATTTTAGCATGGGATTTTATGGAAAGAATTCAGGGTGGGCATTTGACATTGGTGGTCAGTATAAGTTGAATGAAAAATTCTCCTTTTCTTTAAGTGCTACCGATTTGTTTGGGTATATTAAATGGAAAGAAAATCCACGCACCTTTACCAGTAATAATCCGAATGCTGAATTTGTATTTAACGGATTTAACTTTGATTCAATTTTTTCGGGAAGAAAATTCCAACAAGACTTTTTGAATCGTTTCGCTGATAGTTTAAAGAAGACTTTTGATATTACCGAGACAAACCAAGCTTATACTTCATATATTAACACCAAATTGTTTTTAGCCGGTTATTATAACCTAAGCCAAAAAGATCTGCTGGGATTGATGCTCAGAAATGAATTTATACATAGTACCTTTAAACCTTCAGTAACCGCATCCTACTTTAGACGATTTGGGAAAAACTTGAATTTGGCAATTACTTATTCTATTCATAATCATACCTATTCTAATTTGGGCTTAGGGATTAATGGTAATATTGGACCATTTCAATTATATGTGATCACTGACAATATTATTGGCCTAATTTCACTCTTGGATACAAGAAAAACCAATGTTACTTTTGGATTAAATCTGGTTTTCGGAAAAGACTATCCTAACAAAAAAGTAAAAAAGAGAAAAGATACTCCACTTTTTGATGCAACTATATTATAAGCCTAAAAAATCAAAAAGCGATTTCTTTTTCAAAAGTATTTTTTGACCTGGTTTAATACTGGATTTTTCATTCAAGTGATTGATTGATAGTATCCTGTTTAATTTCACTCCGAAATATTGCGAAATAGAATGCGGATTATCGCCTTGTTTTACAACGTAATATAGAGAAATGGCATTTCTTTTTTTAGGTTCAATATAAACCATGGTTCCTTTGATTAGATGCTTATTGTAGTCGAAATCATTGTATCGGATCAATTCGTTTTCAGAGATTTCAGCATCTTTTGCAATTTTAGAAAAAGTATCATTTTCTCTGGCAATAAAAAATTTCACACCATTATTTTCATATATTTTTCTGCCGTTTAATGCAATGCTAACCGATTCAAAATCTTCATTTTCAATTGTATTACTTAAAGGTTTTGAATTTTTCTTAAAAGGGATCAATTTGTCATCATTTTTTGGTTTTTTTATAGCCAATGACTCCTTGCTATTATCATAAGAATTCAAATTATATTTCTCAATGAGCTTAATAAGAGTTTCTGCATATTTTGGATTGGTAGCATATCCGGCTTGCTTTAATCCATAAGCCCATGCCTGATAATTTGTTGGTTCATAATCGAATAAGAAGGCATATCGGTTTCGAGTCGTTAAAAACAAGGTGTGATCGGTATAAGAATCTTCAACGCATTTATACTTTCTAAAACACTCATTTTTTTCATCATCGTCCATAATATAAGTTTCACCTTTCCAATCGTTGTGGCATTTGATTCCAAAATGGTTGTTGGCTTTTTGAGCCAAGTCACTTTTACCACATCCCGATTCTATTATCCCTTGAGCAAGGGTAATACTGGCAGGTATATTGAATGAATGCATTTTTTGTATGGCAATATCCTTGTACAATGACACGTAATCTTTAACCAAGTCGTCATACTTTTTTGATTGAGAATATGAATTGCCAATAGCGACAACAAAAATAAAAAAGCAAATAACCAGATTGTGTTTCTTCATAGTTTAAAATAGAAGGCAAATATATCCCTCATAAAGTTTAAATAATTTTAATATAGAATGAGTTTTACACAGTCAATTGTTATTACTTTTGAGGCACCTATGAATCTAACCTATATTTCAAAATATTTTCCGGAGTTTAGTCCGCATCAATTACAGCAATTAGACCTTCTAATTCAATTATATAAGGAATACAATGCGAAAATTAATTTAATTTCTCGCAAGGATATTGAAAACTTGGAATTACACCATATAGTTCATTCTCTGTCTCTTGTAAAAGTTAAGTCATTTCATATTGGAGCTAAAGTTCTGGATGTTGGAACAGGTGGGGGGCTGCCCGGATTGCCATTAGCCATTGCTTTCCCTGAAGTCAGTTTTACTTTAAACGACTCCATCGCAAAAAAAATTAAGGTGGTTAATGAAATTGTTGAGCAATTGAAACTGAAAAATGTAGTCACTAAAGCCTGTAGGGTTGAAAATATAAATGAAAAATATGATTACATCGTAAGTAGGGCCGTGACAAATCTCCCGGATTTTGAGTTTTTAACACGTGGAATTATCAGAAATTCAAAATCTAAATCCATGGATCATGGAATATTGTATTTAAAAGGTGGCGATTTCGAGGCAGAATTGGCTCAATTGAACCGAAAATACAAAATAGTAAGTCTTTCAGATTTTTTTGAAGAAGAATATTTTCAGACCAAGAAAGTGGTTTATCTTCGCTGACATTCTTATCATTAGCTAAATGCAAAATGAATTGTTGAAAAATTAAGTTTGGCAAAATGCGTTTTTTTTACTTAATTAGCAGAAAATATCCAAGATTCATTAACCAAAATTAAAATTTATGTCAGAACAGAAGAAATTTGTACCTTTTGTATCAGCTGAAACCAATATGGCTGAATTTACATTTAGAGCCGTTTTTATTGGGCTCATTATGTCGGTAGTATTGGGTGCCGCCAATGCGTACTTAGGTTTAAAGGCAGGGATGACCATTGCTGCAACCTATCCGGCTGCTGTTATTGGAATGGCACTATTGAAAGTTTTTAAAGGATCCATACTCGAAGAAAATATTGCTCGTACAGTGGGTTCCATTGGTGAATCAGTGGCTGCAGGTGCCATTTTTACCTTGCCTGCTTTTTTTGTTGCCGGTGTTTGGCCAGAATTTTATACACCCGGACATTATTTAACTTCCTCGCTCATACTCATTTCTGGAGGTATTTTAGGAATTATGTTTGTCGCTTTACTTCGTAGAGTGATGGTAGAAGATGCTGAACTCCCTTTCCCTGAATCTGTTGCCGCTGCCGAAATTCACAAAGCCGGAAGAAGTGGTGGTGGTGGTTCTAAGTTTTTATTTGGCGCCATGATAGGTGGGGCATTAATTAAAACACTGGGTGAATTTAAATTTTTTGCTGCTACATGGGAAAAGTTTGTGGTATTTACAAAACAAACCATCACCGGAACCGTGTTTACCGGTAAAGGCGGTTTGCTTTTAAGCTCCCCCGGAATCAGTCCTGCTTATATGGGTGTTGGATACATTATTGGACCAAAATTAGGAGCATTGAACTTTAGCGGTGGTCTTATTGCTTGGGGCTTATTAACCCCAATCATTTATTACTTTATTGGTCCTTACTTAGATATTGATGGCTGGGCTTCTTTTTTAATGGCAAAGGATACTTCTTTGACTATTCAAACAGCTACAGCCAAAGTTAGTGACCCTGCATATCAAATGGCCCAAATTTGGCGTTTCATTGTTCGACCAATTGCCATTGGAGGGATGTTAATGGGTGCCGGTTTTACTTTATTTAAAATGCGTAAAAGCTTAGGTGCCGGCATTGCACGTGCCATTGGTGATGTTAAAAAAGCAGCGAGTGGAACCGGTGTAGTTCATAACAGAACGGAACGCGATATCAGTTTTATTTGGATTGTTGTTGGCATTTTAGGAGTTGCTTTATCTACATTTCTTATTACCTTTTTTATTTTTAACACCAGTTTTATTGTGGCATTTGCTGCTGCAACCGTGTTAATTATTTTAGCATTTTTCTTTGGAGCAGTTTCTGGATATCTGGTAGGAATCATGGGATCAAGTAACAATCCAATAAGTGGTCTAACCTTAACTGCTTTGGTAGTTACTGCTTTGATTTTGGTAGCTTTAGGTGTTACAGGGCAAGAAGGTGTTGCTTCTGTTTTAGGTGTTGCTGCCATTGTTTGTGTATCTGCAGCCGTAGCAGGGGAGATGCTTCAGGATTTAAAAGCCGGACATATATTGGGTGGAACCCCATGGAAAATGCAAATTGGCGACATCATTGGGGTGGTATTAGCAGGTTGCGTGATGTTTGGTGTGTTAATTATTCTGAATCAAGGAGATATTGCTCAAGGAATGAAAGAAGGCTATGAAGGAGGCTTCGGTAGTAAAAACCTATCTGCGCCTCAAGCCAGTTTGATGGCCATGCTCTCCAAAGGAATTGTAGGTGGTCAAATGGCTTGGCCATTAATTATCGTTGGGATGTTAATGGGTCTGGCATTCATTTTAATGCAAGTAAAAAGCCCTATGTTGGTGAGTGTGGGCATGTATTTACCCCTCGAAACTACCTTTGCTATTTTCTTAGGTGGTTTAGTTAAAGGTGCTGTTGAATTTTTCAATAAAAGAAGAAAACACAACGAAGCTCAATGTGCAAGGGTTGAAAATACAGGAGTCTTACTCGCATCCGGTTTTATTGCCGGAGAAGCGTTAATGGGATTGGTCTTTGCCTTATTCTATTTCTTAAACATTCCTACGCCTGTAATTTTCGAGGATCCTTCCTTCTTAATCAGTATTGCAGTGTTAACTATCATCGCTTTGGTATTGATATTTATTAGATCGGAAGAGCACACGTCTGAACTCCAGTCACCTGAAGCTAT
>CAZJBB010000113.1:2650-10155 GCA_964543995.1 uncultured Bacteroidales bacterium | reverse complement strand
GAGATAGCTTCAGGTGACTGGAGTTCAGACGTGTGCTCTTCCGATCTACCTTTGCGTGGTCGGCATAAGCAGCCAATCCTTTTAAACCATATAAAATTAAAGCCCTTAAAGATCGGATGTCTTCGTTAGGAGCATCGATAGTACCATGGATGCTATTGGCTTTTTGAACTATTTCTTCAAGAGAACTTCCTTCCCAAACAGCACATTCTTGAGTGATATCATGAATGTTGCCTTGCAAGTTTAGGATGTCTTTTTTTATTTCTTGACGAATTTTTAGCCCTTCTTGAATTCTTTTAATAAAGAAGTCTTCTGAAAAATTTACATTGGTGATGGTGGAAAACAACCCTTCCATCAAGAATGCATCGAATTGCTTATTTCTTTGACCCAATTCTTGTAAACGCTCTGCGTAAAGTGCGTTTCCTTTTAGTAAGTGAACAAAGAGATCTTGCAAATGAATTACTTCGCTGGTAATTCCGCAAACTCCGATTTTAGATACACATCCGGTTCCTTGGGATGCTTCCTGACATTGATAACAAAACATACTCATTTTTTTAGTTTTAATTAGTGAATAGAAGTATTTAAATATATTGAATTGTTAAACCCAATTTTCTTGAAGTGTTTCCCCTTGTAAGCTTATAACGGTCAACTTTACAGGGATTTTTCGGGCAGCTTTTTGCGCCGCATTTTTTGCAATTTGGAGTAATCCACCACAGCAAGGAACTTGCATGATTAAAACTTGTAAGGTGTTAATTTTTGCCAAGTCAATCATGGCAGCTATTTTTTCTTCATAAATATCCATATTGCTATCTAGTTTGGGGCACGCAATGGCAAGACTTTTGCCTTTTAAAAATTTGTCATGAAAATTACCCACGGCAAATGCAGTGCAATCCGCTGCTAAAAGAACATCGGCGTTTTGAAAGTAAGGCGCTTGTGGGTTTACTAAATGAAGCTGAACCGGCCATTGAGCAAGTTCTGAAGGGGCTTCTACATTTCCCCCTTGGGTTTCTTTTTTAGCAGCTCTGAAATCTTGGGTGGCTGAACCCGGACAGCCGCATTGACCATGCTCATGTCCTGTCTTTTCTTGATGTGTTGTCATGTTGTTGATTTGTATGTGAATGTTTTTTGCTTTAAGGTATTCGAGTGCCTGATTTACGTATTCATCTTGCTTGTGATCTTGCAGATGCTTGAGGTGTGCCTTAATCGTGGTTTCCCCTTTGTCAATCATGCGTTCCATGGTTTTAATTTCATCGTAAGGCTCTGCTTCTCTTTCTTCTAGCTCAATGGCTCCTTCCGGACAATCGCCAATGCAGGCACCTAAACCGTCGCAATAGAGTTCACTGATCATTCTGGCTTTACCGTCAATCAGTTGCAAAGCACCTTCATGGCAACCGCTTACACATAAACCACAGCCGTTGCATAATTCTTCGTCAATTTTAATAATGGTTCTTTTCATAGTTATGTTTTTTAACTTACAGGTTCTGTTATTGTTATATTGTTTTTAAATATGCATGTTGACGAAAAATCTCTTGGTTTTTAATTGAATAGTGAGGGTTCATAATATTAAATCTTTGATGGTTTTGTTTCGGAGATAATCGCCAAATTCTAAAGCGAATTTTTCTTGAAATCCACCGAAAACACATTTAATGTGGCTGCAACCCTTTTGATGCATTTCACATGAAAATGTGGTAATATTCCCATCGGTAATATGGTATATTTCAATCAATTTAATTTCCTCGGGCTGCTTTGCCAATTCAAATCCACCTGAAGGTCCTCGGGTTGATTTTAAAAAATGATGCTTCACCAACAATTGAAGTATCTTTGCTACATGATTTTTAGATGAATGGGTAATATTCGAAATTTCAGAAATGGTTATCAACTGGTCTTTGCCGGCTATGATTACCATACTGTGAAGTGCAATTGAAAACGCTTCTGAAATATTTAATAGTTTACTCATCTCTAAATAGGATAAACAGGTATTTGAATGCGCAAATATATTAAATTATTTCCTCTTGTCAAGAAATATCTTTGTATTTTATTGCAAGTTACTGTATATCAATGAGAATGATTTTGTCAAGACAAGGATAATTCGGCTTTTTAATTATTTCACTTACAACCGAACGAAATTTTTTATCTTTGTTTAAAAATCATCGTGAAAAGAAAATTAATTACTTTATTTCTAAGTGGATTTTTCATTATAAGTGCACAAATTGCTAAATGTCAGCTTATAAATGATTCTATCAATGTCATTCATTATGATATTCATTTGAATCTTAGCAATGTAAGTAATAATACCATTTCTGGGAATACTCGAGTAAGTATTCAACCCCGTATAGCTCATCTAAGCCATACCAGCTTGTATCTTTTGCACATGAATATCGATTCCATTGTGTTTAACGATTATTTCAATACAAATTTCTTATACAACGACACCATTCTCAGGATTTACTTTCCTGTGCTTACTGAACCCATGGACACGTTAACGCTAAATGTTTTCTATCATGGTACTCCTCAAATTGATCCTTCAGGTTGGGGTGGTTTTTATTTTCAAAACAACATCGCTTATAACTTAGGGGTTGGGTTTCAAACCAATCCGCATTCCTTTGGAAGGGCATGGTTTCCTTGCGTTGATGAATTTGTTTCGAAGTCTTTTTATGATACTTATATAACTACTTCAAACTCTCAAACCGCCGTGTGTGGAGGAAGTCTTTTGGATACCATTTCTCTTGGAGGCTATACAATTTGGCATTGGAAATTGTCCAATAAAATCCCTGCTTATTTAGCCTCTGTTTCTGTAGGTAATTACCTTGAGGTTCCTGATATTTATAATGGAATTCATGGCTCTATCCCTATCAAAATATACGTAAGTCCAAGCGATTCTTTAAAAGCAGTAGCTTCTTTTTCAAACTTAAAGAATATTCTTCAGATATTCGAAAACAGATTCGGTGCTTACCGGTGGGAGAGGGTTGGTTATGTTGGCGTTCCCTTCAATGGCGGGGCCATGGAACATGCCACTAATATTACCTACCCCGAAGGATTTATCAATGGAGATCACACTTATGAATCCTTTTTTGCTCACGAATTATCACATCATTGGTTTGGCGATTTAATTACCTGTGAGACCGAAGGCGATATGTGGATTAATGAAGGTTGGGGTAGTTTTTGCGAAAGTATTTTTACCGAAGGGCTTTATGGGAATGATGCCTATAAATCTTATGTGAATGCTAATCATAAAACCGTATTGGAGTCCGCTCATGTGGATGATAACGGATATTGGGCTTTATACGGGATGCCTCATGCAGTAACCTATGGTACAACTACTTACAAAAAAGGAGCCGATGTTTTGTACACCTTGAGAAATTATATGGGGGATAGTTTGTTTTTTACGGCAACCAAACAATTACTCGATTCTTTTTCATTTAAAAACATTAACACACAGCAATATCAGACCGTATTATCCAATAATTCAGGAATGAATTTACATGATTTTTTTGATGGATGGATATACTCAACCGGTTTACCCCACTTTTCTATCGACTCAATAACACCCTCTTTCCCGGGTGCAACCTCTGATGTTAAAATGTTTGTGAAGCAAAAAAGATGGCATACTCCCAATTTTGCCTATACGAATAAAGTGGAGGTTACCTTTATGAATGCCCAGTGTCAAAAGCACACCGCTCTCTTGAATTTTTCTGGTGAGACGGCTTATCAGGAATTCCACCTTCCTTTCGAACCCAAGTTGACGGTGCTGGATTTTGATAAAAAAGTAAGTGATGCAGTTATTGCTGAGAATAAAGTTATTAGTGCCATCGGTAATTTCACATTTACCAACACCTATTTAAATTTAATTGTGAGTAATATTACCGACTCCGCTTTCTGCAGAGTGGAACATCATTATGTTGAACCGGATCCTTTAAAACAACCCAATCCTCACATTAAGAGAATTCATGACAGGAGATATTGGAAGTTTGACGGGATTTTGAATTCCGGATTTGTTGCAAAAGGGCGATTTTCTTTTAATAAATCCAGTGATTTTCAGGAGTTGGGATTGCTCACTACCGCAAATTCAATTGATTCATTATTAATGCTATATCGTGAGAATGCTAAAGACGATTGGCATCAAATTAATTTCACGAAAGTGGGAACAACTTCAGGAGTGGTACTTGTTGATTCCATGCGACCCGGAGAATATACCTTCGGCATTGGCGTTCGGGAATATCAAGGAATATGTGATCCGAAAATTACTCAGAATGAAAAACTGATGGTGATTCCTAATCCCAGCAATTCAGGTTTTGAATTCATGTATGAATCGAATTCCACGGGTAGTCTTCAAGTGATTGATAATGTGGGACGTTTTGTGAAAATGTTTGACCTTCAAATCGGCAAAAATACTTTTTTCTGGAAGCCGGATGCAGATACGAATACCACTTATCATGTGATCGTAAAAGATGCCCATCAAAAAATGCTGACCTCTCAACAAGCCGTTTTTATCAAATAGTGATAAATACTTCATCATGAAAACATACCTGTGCTTTAGTGTTTTGCTGCTTGCATCCTTTTTTGGGTTTGCTCAGAATAAGATTGAAATTAATAAAGAAAATGCCGATTGCCTACATCCTATTGAGTTGATGGACAGTATCAATGGCCCATCCAATGCGCCATCGGGGTATGGAGAAACTATGGAAATTACAGGAAAGTTTGTTGATGAGCTGTATTTTCAAAAAGAACATAATACGGTTTGGTATTATTTTACGATTAAAGAAACGGGTGATTTATGCTTTGATATTATTCCATTAAGCCTTAAAGATGATTATGATTTTTTGCTTTTTAAGTACTCAGGATCTCAATTTTGTAATCAAGTTAAAGAAAAGAAAATCAAGCCTTTAAGAAGCAATATTTCGAGGAACAACTTATTGTTACAAAGCAAAACAGGGATTTCCATGGATGCTAAACAGGATTATGTCCATTCGGGTCCAGGGGATGCTTATAGCCGTTCTGTGCCGGTGAAAAAAGGAGAGGTGTACTATTTGGTATTGGATAATGTTTATGCAAATGGGAAAGGTCATAGCATTCGATTTAACTTAATGAATCCTCAAAAGACCCTATCAGTGCCTTTAGAAAAATCATCTTCCAACGCTAAACCTTCTTGGGTGATCAATGTGAATGTTACTGATAAAGAAAGTGGAGAGCTGTTAAATTCTGATATTGCTATCAAATCGGGAAGTAGTACTGTTAAAACCTTTGAACACACCTCCAGTTGTTTTTTTTCAGCGGTTTTGGATACAAAATATGAGATATATGTTTCTTCAAAAGGCTATTTGTCTTATACCTCCCAACCCATAACAAATACTATTGGGATAAATTCGACAATCAATGTACAATTAGAAAAGATTCATGTTGGAAAGAAAGTGGTTATAGATAACATTTATTTCGAACCCAACCTGGCTGTTTTCAAACCGGAATCTCAACCTGCTTTGAATAAACTATATGCAAGTTTGCAAGAGAACCCGAGTGTTCAAATTGAAATTCAAGGACATGTGAATGCCCCGGGCATGGGCCCTGAAGTTTATATGGAGTTGTCTATACATAGAGCCCAGGCCGTGTACGATTATTTGATAAGCAAAGGAATTTCTTCAAATCGTCTCACTTATAAAGGATTTTCCAATACCAAAATGCTATTCCCGAGACCCATGAGCGAAGAACAGTCGGCGAAAAATCGACGTGTTGAAATATTAATTACTTCCGAATAATAAATGAAAAAATTCTACTTCAAGGGCTTACTTGTTTTATTCTTGATCTTTGATTGCATTGCAGCAAATGCTCAGGATAGCTTAAAGGTAGCAGATACGCTGGTGTATGGAAAGGCTACCTATTATTCTAAGAAATTTCATGGTAGGCGAACCGCTTCAGGAGAACGATATTCCAATACCTTATACACTGCAGCGCATGCAAACTTGCCTTTTCAAACCAAAGTTAGGGTTACGAATACATTGAATAACAAGCAAGTAGAAGTGAAAATAAACGATCGTTGCCGTAGAAAAAACAAAAATGTAATTGATTTGTCCTATGCAGCGGCAAAGGAACTGGGAATAATTGGTCGAGGAGTGGCGCCTATTACATTTCAAATAATTGCGCCTATAGATACAATAGTTAACATCAAAGTAGAATGAGAATATTTTTCACTTTAACTCTTTGTCTGATTTTAACTGTCTCTGCATTCGGTCAGTATTTCGATACCGGTCAGGATGCTGCCTCAATTAAATGGAGTCAAATAAACACTCAGGGTTTTAGAATCGTTTTTCCACGTGAAAACGAAAAAGAAGCTCAGCGAATAGCCAATCTGATTCAAAAAACGAAGGTTTATATTGCTCAACCTTTGAGTGTCAGCCCTAAAAAAATAAATGTATTGCTTCACACCCAATCCACCTATCCAAACGCTCTGGTGGCATGGGCGCCAAAACGCATGGAGTTTTATACCTTTAACTCCCCAATCAGTTATTCTGAGCCTTGGTTTAAGCAATTGGTTCTCCATGAATTCCGTCATGTTTCTCAAATAGAGAAAATCAACTCCGGCTTGACTCATGTGTTAAGTTGGGGCTTTGGACAGCAAGCGGTTTCGCTTATCCAGGGATTATATGTTCCTCAATGGTTTATGGAAGGGGATGCAGTGAATTCAGAAACAATTTTAAGTAGTACCGGAAGGGGTAGAGATGCTTATTTTACCTCAAAATTAAAAGCTCAATTAAACGAGAAAGGGATTTATTCATACGCTAAAGCCAATTTTGGTTCGTATCGCGATTATGTGCCCGATAGCTATGAACTGGGATATCATCTGGTGGGTTGGGGAAGAAGTAAATATGGAGATGCTCTTTGGACAAAGACGTTAGAAACCGTTTCGAACTTTCCTTTTATGATTGTTCCTTTTAGTTATGGTTTACATAAAGTAAGTGGAATGGGTAAATCGAAATTTTATAGAGCAGCGCTGAAGGATATTCAAAAAAAAGCAAATTCAAACTTTGTGCTTTCAGAGAAAAAACGAATTACCCCTGCTAAAAAACGAAATTATTCCTATTATAAATGTGGAGGAACGCTCAACGATACATTGCTGGTTGTGTGCAACAGAAGTTTGGATGATATTGATCGTATCATTAGCATTTCACCTTCCAACAAAATCACAAAAATACATACGCTAGGCTATACTTATTTCGAAGGTATTTCTGCGCAAAATGGCAAAATATGTTGGGCGGAAAGGTTTTTTTCGGCGCGCTGGGATAATAAAAGCTGGTCTGTATTAAAAATATATGATACAAAAATTGGGAAAACTAAGCAGATTAGCAGAAAAACAAAGTATCATTCTCCTGCGCTCTCGCATAAAGCCGACATGGTAGCATGTGTTGATGAGAACACAGAAATAGGGGGGCAGAGTATAAAAGTGATTTCCACTGAAAATGGAAACCTTATTCACGAACTTACTTTTAATAGAGATGTAGAGTTATACTCCCCATCTT
>CAZJBB010000113.1:0-2640 GCA_964543995.1 uncultured Bacteroidales bacterium | reverse complement strand
AATTTAATAGCAATACTATTTAAAAATTGCAATGATGATAAAAAAATTGTTTTTGTTCGATTGGATAATAGTGGTAAACTCATTTGTATTTGGAATCCCGAAGATAACTCACTGTTTACCATTGGGAAATCGGATTTTATCGATAAAGCCAATCCTGTATTTTATGAAAATTATATTTTATATGCATCCACTTTAAATGAGGTTGGAAACATATACGCTCTTGATACCAAAAATGGGGACGAATTTCAAATAACCCATGCTAAATACAGCGCAACGAATCCGTATATTGATTTAAAAAATAATGCATTAATATATTCGGACTTGACTTCTGATGGGCTTCTTTTAAGCAGCATAGATTTAAATAAGCTACAATGGGAAAAAACAGATCCTTTCAATAAAAAGACATTGCTCATTTACCCTACCCTAGGTAGTTTTCCCGGAATTAATGCCGATACCATTCAATCAAAGGATTCCGTTTTTCAAGTAAAAAAATACAGCAAGTTTGGGCACCTTCTTAATGTCCACTCATGGGCTCCGGGATTGAATATTGATATTGGCAATCAGACGCTTAAGCCGGGAGCAACTTTGTTTTCTCAAAATCTACTGAGTACATCTTTCGTAACTTTGGGCTACACTTTTGCCAATGTTGAAAATACCGGGGTGTATTCCTTTAAATATACCTATTCAGGTTGGGCGCCAAAGATTGATGCTCAACTCGATTATACGCAGCAAAAAGGATATTACCCTTACGACACCCTTCAACCCAATTATACCTATAGCTATTTGAATTTTAAAATAGGAACCCACATGAATTGGCAGTGGACTCATGGGCCGTACAGTTTTGGCTGCATTCCTCGCATACAAACGGCTTATCAATCTTTCTCTAAAGGGGAACATACGCCTAATGGTTTTCCATACGGCTCAATTCAGACAATGGAATACAGAATATTGCTTTTTAATCAAAAGAAATCAGGATATAGAGATTTGGCCCCTCGTTTTGCGCAACAGTTGGAGGTGAATTATAAAAACACCCCTTTTCATGGTTTTCATGCCGGTTATATTTTCTCTGTTGAGGTGAATACCTACTTCCCTTCCCCAGCTAAACACCACAGTTTAAATGTTTACTACGCATACCAGCAACGCCAAGCATCTGATTTTCGGTTTGGTTCGGTAATTCCTTATCCTAGAGGGGGTTATAATGAAACATACAATGCAAAGGCATCTTTACTCTCTGCAAATTATCTCATGCCTATTTCTTATCCTGATTTCAATTTAGGGACGTGGTATTATTTAAAAAGAATTCAAGCGAAGCTGTATTGCGATTTCGTTCAGAATCATTATCCAGCATACTCTACTCAATACAAGACCATGGGGATAGAGGTCAGTGGAGATATGCATATTTTAGGCATTATAGCTCCCATAAATCTTGGATTGCGATATGGTTGGGATTTCACCCATGCGGCATCCTACTATCAATTATTGTGGGCTATCAATTTCAATCAGTTGTATTAATTGTAACTCATATACCACCTGACACTTATTTTGAGTGCAGTGGTGCAGTATTGCAACGGATTTAGTTGATGAAATTTATTCTGCTCGCTCCACTTTAACGAGAAATCCTTAAGTCTTTATTTTCCGTTTTCTTCAAACTTATGTACTTGTTCTTTTCAATGAGTCATTTCGACTTCGCTCTATGACCAAGTTTAAATCGATATTACGAGCTTAATTTATTCTGAGAAATCATTTTCGATCTTCGAAGCTCAGCGAGAAATTCTTCGGTCTTAGCATTCTTCTCCCGTCTTCTGTCTCCCGTCTTCCGTCTTCCGTCTTCTGTCTTCCGTCTTTTGTGCCAAAAGCTGTTTGCTTATCCTTTCAGCTCAGCCAGGCGCTTTATCACTTTCGCGGGGTCGGGTGCTGAAAATACGGTATTACCGGCCACAAGAACATCCACCCCCAGAGAGACCAATTCCTTGGCATTGGATAAATTCACCCCTCCATCCACTTCTATAAGGGCATCAGATTCGCATTCCAGCATCATTTCTTTGAGCTTCAATATCTTATTGTACGTATTTCCAATAAATTGTTGTCCACCAAAACCCGGATTTACTGACATGAGTAAAACCATGTCAATTTCGGGTAGGATATCTTCGAGCAAATGCACCGGAGTATGTGGATTCAAGGCCACTCCTGCTTTCATCCCCTGATCTTTAATTTGTTGTACCACTCGGTGAAGATGTGTACAGGCTTCATAATGCACTGTAAGAACATCCGCTCCGGCTTCTTTAAACAGAGAAATATAACGTTCAGGTTGCATTATCATCAAATGCACATCCAAGGTCTTTGTGGATAATGCCCTGACGGTTTTAATTATTTCAAAACCAAAAGTTATATTAGGAACAAATACTCCATCCATCACATCGAAATGAAGCCAGGAGGCTTTCGAGTTGTTCAGTAGGTCTATTTCCGCTTGGAGATTTGCGAAATTTGCAGAAAGCAAAGAAGGAGCAATGAGTGCAGGCATAAATAATTGTTTTCTACAAAAATACTAAAAGCTTTGAATTGAAGATGCACCAAAATAAAAACAGCCTCCTGACTTCGTCAAAGATTCACCCTGAAAATTGCTGAAGAAATTTTCAGCAA
>CAZJBB010000112.1:0-10183 GCA_964543995.1 uncultured Bacteroidales bacterium | reverse complement strand
GATAGCTTCAGGTGACTGGAGTTCAGACGTGTGCTCTTCCGATCTACAGCGTTTCAGTGAATTATGCTAATGGTGAGGCAAGTTTGGAGTATGACCCAAATCAGATAAGCCTTAATGATATGAAAACCGCTTTGCAATCGGTAGGCTACGATATGATTATTGAAGCGGAGCAAGGGACGGAGTTGAAAGAGGAACTCAAACAAAACTTGTATCATGATTTAAAAGTAAAAGCTTTTTGGGCAATGGAGTTCTCAGTTCCCGTAGTTATTTTAGGTATGTTTTTTATGGATTGGCGCTATGCGAATTTGGTCATGTTTATTCTTACCCTACCCGTAGTGATTTGGTTTGGTAGAGGCTTTTTTATCAATGCCTTCCGTCAAGCGAAACATCTTAATGCTACTATGGATACCTTGGTCGCACTCAGCACCGGGATCGCTTTTTTATTCAGTACCTTCAATACGTTTTTTCAGGAGTTTTGGCACAATAGGGGCATACACCCCCACGTATATTTCGAAGCTTCCTCAGGAGTTATCGCCTTTATTTTGTTGGGAAAAGTACTTGAAGAAAAAGCCAAATCCAATACCACTTCGGCTATAAAAAAACTCATGGGATTACAGCCCCAAACGGTTTTTATTTTAAATAATGAAGGTTACGAAACCGAAATTCCCATTTCGAAAGTTAAGGTAGGAGATCTTCTTTTAGTAAAGCCGGGCGATAAAATTCCTGTGGATGGAGAACTTATTGAAGGCATTTCCTTTGTAGATGAAAGTATGATTACCGGAGAACCCATGGCGGTAGAAAAAAAAGCAACTGATCCTGTTTATGCGGGTACGCTAAATCAAAAAGGCAGTTTTAAAATTAAAGCTTTGAAAGTGGGGGGAGAAACCATATTGGCCCAAATTATCAAAATGGTGCAGCAAGCTCAAGGGAGCAAAGCACCCGTTCAAAAAACGGTAGATAAAATCGCCGGAATTTTCGTTCCAATCGTAATGAGTATCTCTTTGCTTACTTTTTGTTTATGGATGATGTTTGGCGGCGAAAATGCGCTATCCCAAGCCCTGATATCAATGGTAACCGTTTTGGTGATTGCATGCCCTTGTGCTTTGGGTTTGGCTACCCCAACAGCCATTATGGTCGGCATGGGAAAAGGAGCTGAAAATGGCATATTAATAAAAGACGCTGAGAGCTTGGAATTAACCAAGAAAATAGAAGTGCTTATTTTAGATAAAACAGGAACCATTACCGAAGGCAAACCACAGCTTATGGACCTTTTTGTGAATTCAGGAGAACCGGGGCTTTTAAAACAGATATTACTCACAATTGAAATCCAATCTGAACATCCTTTAGCCGAAGCCATTGCCGATAAGCTGAAAACAGAAAACATACAGCCGATGGAATTATCCCACATTGAGAGCATTACAGGTCGGGGAATAAAAGCTAGGGTACAGGGCAAGAATTACTTTGTTGGAAACTTAGCCTTAATGAAAGAAAATGGCATTGAACTTACGGACGGTGAAATTGGATTGGCAGATCAACTCCAAGCGGAGGCGAAGACCTTGGTGTATTTTTCTGATGACAATAAGCTCTTGATGACTTTAGCCCTTGCCGATAAAATAAAACCGACTTCCAAAGAAGCGATTCAGTGTATGCAAAATCGTGGCATCGAAGTGTATATGCTTACGGGCGATCAAGCACAAACAGCGAGAGCTGTTGCCCATCAAACCGGATTACAACATTATAAGTCAAGTATGATGCCCTCTGATAAAGCCAATTTCATTAAAGAACTCCAAAGCCAGGGGAAGATTGTAGCAATGGTAGGAGACGGGATTAACGACTCTCAGGCCTTAGCTCAAGCGGATGTGAGCATTGCTATGGGTAAAGGCTCGGATATTGCCATGGATGTAGCTAAAATGACCCTGATTTCTTCTGATTTATTATTAATTTCAAAAGCCATAAATCTCTCTAAACTCACTGTAAATACCATACATCAAAATTTATTTTGGGCATTCATCTACAACCTGATAGGGATTCCCATTGCTGCCGGCATTTTGTATCCCATACATGGATTTTTGCTCAATCCCATGATTGCAGGAGCAGCCATGGCACTGAGCTCGGTGAGCGTGGTCAGCAATAGCATTCGATTGAAATTCAAAAAAATATAAAATACAACAAATGAAATATTTAAAATTCAAAACCAACATTAACTGCAGTGGTTGCATTGCAAAAGTAACTCCATTCCTTGATAGCGAAAAAGGCATCAACGATTGGGAACTTGATACTCAAAACCCCGAAAAAATTCTAACTGTTGAAACTGAAAGTTTGAATGCCGATCAGGTTAAGGATATTGTAAAGAAAGTCGGTTTCTCGATTGAAGAGTTGGTGTAAGAATATTCTCGGGAATTTTTTCTGGAAAATAAACTAATAACTTAGTTTGAAAATCATGGCTTTAAGTTGAATTTCTGTGGCTTTTGCAGCATACTGAAGATTCACTAACTGATAGGCAGCACTTTCAAAAGTTGATTGAGCTGTTTTTACATCTAAAATGGTAGCTTGTTTTAATGCGAAATTTTGAAGTACCAAATCCATCAGCTTTTGGGCAAGAACATAACTTTTTTGTTGTGAAGCAATCTGAAGGAGCGTAGTTGCATAGGATTGATACATTTTACTCACCGACGTTAATAAACTGCTTTCCAAGCGCTCTTTCTCCAACTTAGCATTGCTCACATTCAGTTTGGCGATAGAACGTTGGGTGTTAAATATACTTCCGTTATAAATAGGAATTTGCAAACTTAATCCTGCTGAGGGTCCATAATTTTGGTAAAACAAGGAATAACCGGAATTATAGTCATAACCGCTAAAATTGTAAGCGGAATTCAATTTCAATACCGGAAGTCGCAAAGCTGAGGTTTCTTTAAGCAATTGCTCACTAATTTTTATTTGTTGTCCGGCCGCTTTAAGTTGAGGATTGCTTGCAATATATGCCTTAATGGAATCAAGTTGCAAACTGCTGTCAATTGAAATAGTATCGTTAATGTTTATTGAATTTGAAGTTGCTGAATGCATAAGCAATAGCAAATCGGCTTTGCTTTGCTCAATACTTAATTGTTGTAAGGCGAGGTTTTGTTCAGAAGAGTTTACATCTGCCTGAGCTTGAAGTAATTCAACCCCGTTGGCCATGCCCACGGAATTTTTTTCGTTAATGATATCCAATTTTTTTCTTGAAACATCCAAGGAACTTTGTGCGATTTTCAAAAAGCTTTGCTGCCGGATAATGTCGTAGTACTTTAACATTACATTTGCAATGATGGTTTGAACCTGTCCGTTAAACTCTACCTCACTTTGTTGCTGAATCAAACTCAAGCGTTTTTTAGTAGCCAAGACCTTAAACCCATTAAATAAGGTAATGTTGGCATTGATGCCTCCATTCATAGTATTTCCGAAGGTACCTGTTGTGGTGGTTTTTATCCCTGTATTATACTTTTGAATGGTGCTGTTGGATACAATATTGTCGGCAGCATTGGCATAAATGTAAGGTAATCCACCCGCCATACCAAAACTGTTCGTCATTTTAGCTATACGAACATTATTCTTTGCCAATTGAATGTCCAAATTGTTTTTCAGAGCCATATCAATAGCGTTGGATAAACTCAGGTTGTTTTGAGCATTTACGAGCAATGGGGTAAATAAAATTGCAATGATAATTAGTTTATGAGGTTTCATTGAGGTTTCATTTAAAATTAAAGACTCTCATTCTTTTCTTTTTCAACTTCGCGTTTTCCGGAAATGTAAGTGTACACAGCCGGAATAACAAACAAAGTAAGTACGAGCGAAAATAGGATGCCACCAACAACAACGATACCCAATGGAATTCGACTGGTAGCGGCTGCACCAAGGCTCATTGCAATGGGCAATGCCCCTAGGGATGTAGCTAAACTGGTCATTAAGATTGGACGTAAACGTTGAACCGAAGCTTCAATAACCGCTTGTTTTTTAGGCATGCCCAAATCCCTCTTTTTATTGGCAAATTCCACAAGTAAAATCCCGTTTTTAGTTACCGAACCGATGAGCATAATCATTCCTATTTCAGAGAAAATGTTGAGTGTCTGCCCGAAAATCCATAAGCTGAGTAAAGCACCTGCAATGGCTAAAGGTACCGTAATCATAATGGTAATAGGATCCTTGAAGCTTTCAAATTGGGCAGCCAACACCAAATAAATAAGTACCAATGCCAGAATAAAAGCAAAAGCGGTATTGGATGAACTTTCAGCATAATCTCTGGAAGGACCGCTTAAAGAAGTATGAAAACTTTCATCCAGTACTTTATCGGCAATTCTTTGCATGGCATCAACCCCATCCCCAATGGTTTTTCCTTCGTTAAGAGAAGCACTTACCGTAGCCGATTTATAACGATTGAAATGGAATAGGGAAGGAGGGTTGGCGTTAGGAATCAAATGAGTCACTGTGGCAAGTGAAATATTTACCCCTTTATTGTTGCGAACATATAAATTGGTTATGTCAGTGGGTTGCTGGCGATCCTTCAGTGCCACTTGACTGATAACTTGGTATTGTTTGCCATTCATGATAAAATAATCCAAACGCCCCCCGCTAAATGCGCTTTGAATCACGTTTGCAATGTCGGTAACCGTAAGACCGAATTCCCGAGCTTTAATACGATCTATTTCCAAATCTACTTCCGGCTTATTAAATTTCAAGCTGACATCAAAGTTTTGAAAAGTCTTGTCATTTTTAACTTCTTCCATAAACTTTGGAATTACCGCTTTAAGCCTTTCGAAATCAATGTTTTGAATTACAAATTGTACCGGCATAGAGCCTTTAGAAGCCAATCCCACGGAAATGGTTTGCTCTTCAACAGGAAAAATTTTCACATTGTTAAAGCGAGCCAGTTTCTTAGCTAAATCTTTTGCTACCTCACTTTGACTTTTGTTTCTTTCATCAGTCGGAATCAATCCAATTCTTCCAAAACCACTATTGACACCGGTGCTACTAAACCCCGGCATGGCGGTAAAGGAAAATTTTCTCTCCGGAATTGAATCGATTAAGAAATTTCCAATTTTTTCGCCTTCTGCCATCATATATCCATAACTGGCTCCTTCTGGTCCGAGTATTTGAATTCTGATGTTGCTTTTATCTTCTAAGGGCGCAATTTCACTTTGAATATTTTTGCCTATCACAAACACAATGATCAAGCAACTGAGCACAATAATCCAAGCGATACCTCTTTTGTTGATGAATTTCTGAACAAGATTTTTATAACCACTTTCCATACCAGCGAAAAAAGGTTCAGTCTTTAAATAAAAACGACCGTGTTGTGCATTTTTCTTGTTCAAATAGACATTTAATACAGGCGTTATGGTTAGAGAAACAAAAGCAGAGATTAGCACTGCCGAAGCCAGCACGACCCCAAACTCACGAAACAAACTACCTACAAATCCTTGAAGGAACAATACCGGTAGAAAAACGATAGCAAGTGTTATAGAAGTGGAAATTACCACGAAGAAAATTTCCTTACTCCCTTCAATGGCTGCTTTACGCACGGCCATGCCATTCTCAATCTTTCGAAATATGTTTTCGGTAACCACTATGCCATCATCAACTACTAATCCGGTAGCTAGAATAATAGCTAATAAGGTTAAAATGTTTATAGAGAATCCGGAAATGTACATGATAAAGAATGTCGCAATGAGCGATATCGGAATATCAATTAAAGGGCGAATGGCAATGAGCCAATTTCGGAAAAAAGCGAAAATAACGAGGATTACCAACAGTATGGCAATTAGCAAGGTTTCACCCACCTCTTTTAAGGATCTTCTAACATTGGTGGTATTATCAATCAGGGTAGTAAAAGTAATATCCCCTTTCTGGGTTTTCTTAATTTCTTCTAATCTTTTATTAAACTCATTAGAGATGTTGATATAATTGGCACCGGGTTGGGGAATAATCGTCAGACCAACACCACTAACCCCATTGAGTTTCCATGACATTTCATAAACCTCCGGTCCAAGTTCCACTTTGGCAACATCACTTAGCCTCACGATTCCCGAGGAGTCTTCTCTGATGATTAAATCGCTGAAATCCTTTTCTGTAGTTAAACGACCCAAGGCACGTATGGTAAGTTCGGTTTTATCCCCATATATTTTGCCGGAAGGATTATCCACATTTTCTTTGAGTAGTACCGAAGATATATCGTTAAATGCTAAATTATAGGCATTTAATTTATCAGGGTCAATCCACAAACGCATGGCCGGTCTTTTTTGACCAACGATATTTACTGCACTTACTTCCGGAATGGTTTGAAATTGGTTTAAAAGTACATTTTCAGCATAATCGCTTAATTCTAACAAACCTTTGGTAGGGCTTTGTACGGCTAACAATATAATAAAGTCGCTATTGGCGTCAGATTTTGTAACCACAGGTGGGGCGTCAATATCTTGGGGGAGATTTCTAACTGCCTGGCTTACTTTGTCTCTTACATCATTTGCTGCAGCTTCTAAGTTGGAATTAATGTTAAATTCAACCGTAATATTACTTCTGCCAATAGAACTTGTAGATGAAATGGTTCTGATGCCGGGGATGCCATTAATCGATTTTTCTAGAGGTTCCGTTATCTGACTTTCTATAATATCGGAGTTAGCACCGGTATAATTGGTACTCACTGTTATAATAGGAGGGTCGATTGCCGGATACTCTCTAACGCCTAAAAAAGAAAAGCCAATGAAGCCAAATAAAATAATGAAAAGATTCATTACAGTTGCAAAAACCGGTTTTCGTATGGATAATTCAGAAATGTTCATTGGAGTGGGGTTGATGTGTTTTACTCAAATAATTGAAATATGCCCAAGGGGCTTATTTACTTTCCGGTTTTAATATTTTATCAATGGTTTTAGTTGATTTAACTTTCAATAGGGCGTTTGGGCGTACATATAATATTCCTGAAATTAAAATGCTGTCGCCTTCATCAACGCCTTTAGAAACTTCAACAAGGCTAGCGGTTCTTACTCCTGTTTCCACATTTTTAAACTGTGCTTTCCCGTTCTTTAATACCACCAATTGGTTTGAAAATGCATCAGGAATAATGGTATTGGTTGGCACCATAATTCTTTTGGCATGATCTTCAATTAATACCTTAACAAAAGAACCTGGCGTCACTTGATTCGATTCCATTTTTGCCCTAACTTTAATGTTTCTTGTAGCAGCATTTAACAAAGGTTCCATGGCAATGATGGTTGCACTGAGCTTTTCGGTGGAAGTTTGTATGGTGATTGGGCTGCCTATTGAAATGAGATGCTCGTAAGTTTCCGGAACCGTGAAATCGATCTTTATTTTATCCGTTTGCAATAGGGTTCCAATAGCAGTGCTTGGTGAAACATAAGCCCCCTCACTCAGAAGTCGTAATCCCAATTTCCCTAAAAAAGGAGCTTTTACCACCGTTTTTTCGATTTGTGCTTTAATTACATTCGCATTGGCTTCATACAAATTTACCTGACTTAAAGCCGCATCATAAGCGGCTTGGTCAATGCCATTCACAGCGAGTAGCTTTTTTAATCGGGCTTCGGTTTTCTTTGCAAGCTCCAGTTGAACATTTTGTTGCTGAAGTTGAGCCTGTAAATCGGCATCATTCAATTTAGCTAATACCGTTCCAGATTTAACACTTGCTCCATCGGGTAAGTTCAAATAAGTAATTCTT
The DNA here is from genome assembly GCA_964543995.1 of uncultured Bacteroidales bacterium. GTDB lineage: Bacteria > Bacteroidota > Bacteroidia > Bacteroidales > CAIXTV01 > CAIXTV01. The sequence continues at coordinate 2,478 of CAZJBB010000112.1, read as the reverse complement.
CCACTTGCCTCCGCATGCAATTCTACCATTTCTTGAGGCAATACGGTCCCATTCACTTCTATTGTTGAAGGAAATTCTTGTTTTTGAGCCAACATCACATCAACCATTATTGGTGGAATTGATTTGGTTTTTGGGTCTTTGTTTTCGTTTTTACACGAAATTGCTGCAAAAACCAGTAGAATAGATAATAAACCCTTATAATTTTTCATGAGTGGAGCAATATTGGTTTAAATTCATTTTAATAGTAAATAATAATTGGTAAAAGTCTTCTTTCTGTTTTTCATCGAGCCCTGATAAAGCGCTATCATTCAAAGCGCTAATGGCCATTTTTATGTTTGATAAAGCGCTTATTGCTTTTTCGGTAAGCACGAGGTTGAATTTTCTTCGGTCATTATTGTTTTTTATGCGCTGTATGTAATTTTTATCGCTTAGGTAATCTATGCTTCTCAACATGGTTACTTTATCCACTTCGAGTTGAAGGGCAAGTTCCTGCTGTGTGAGCTCTCCATTTCCTTTTTCAATGAGTAACAAGGCATAGTAATTTCTATCAATGTCTAAATCTCTTAAGGTTGAGTTTAAAGCACTTAAATATGATTTAGCGATAATAGAGAGTAGCCGTCCAATAGGAACTTCTGTCATGGGTGTTCAGTTTTGACTCATATTGTCAAACAAAGATAAGGGAATTTAGTTTACATTGTTAACTAAATTAATTTTTCATAATAAAAAAACCTGTCCGAAATAGAACAGGTTTTTAAATGTATTATTTTGTTGATTAATAGGAATGATCGTCGCAAATATAATCGTACATCTCTTGAGCATTGGTATTATGAGGATCTAAGTGCAGAACTTTCTTAAATTCTTCTTTTGCAAGGTCATATTTAAAAGTACGCATATAGGTTCTTCCTAAATGGTAATGAGCAGAAACGTGAGGAGAGTTTTCGTCAGCAACCAATTTTTCGAAATGAGGCAAAGCTTCATCGTAACGACCACTTGATTTAAGTGCAATACCCAAATAATAATCAGCCATGGTTGTATCGGGGCATGATTCAAGTAACTTAGCATAGCATTCTACGCTTTCATCTTCTTTTCCAAGATGATAGTAACTTAAACCTAACCAAATATAGGTCATGGGCATAAATTTACCGGAATCAAGTATTTTCTTGAAGACCTCAACAGCTTGTGTAAAATAGGTCGCTCTATACATAGCAACGCCCATTCTATAATATACAAAAACACTATTAGGTCTAATTTCAAGTACTTTTTTGTAGTTAGCGATACACTTGTTCATTTCGCCAAGGATATAATACAAGCTGGCAATTTCCATCAATAAATGTGTACTATCAGGAAAATCCTTAAGTTCAGCTTCGAAAATGGAAACAGCTTCTTTAATATCACCGTCGAGAACGTAAGTATAGGCTTGTTCTAACCTTTTGTCACCAAATTCTTTCATTGTCATGGTAATCAGTTTTTAAATGAGATTGTAAAATTAGTAATTTATAGTTAAGAACGTTCTTTGAAGCTATTTTATTCCTGATTTTAAGATTTTTTAATGGTAATATCAAATCAAAGAGATTTCATTATAAAATAGGTCATTCAAATCATTTATAGCTTCAAAAAACATTCATAAATAGTTTGTGTACTTTGCTTACATATTTGCAATGATGGCATCTCCAAATTCAGAGCATTTCAATAATGTAGCTCCTTCCATCAATCTATGAAAATCATAGGTCACGGTTTTCATGGAGATGGCTTTTTCTACACCATCATAAATTTTATTGGCAACATCAAACCAACCCATATATTCGAACATCAAAGCGCCTGATAAAATAACAGAACCCGGGTTTACTTTGTCTAATCCTGCGTATTTGGGTGCTGTACCATGAGTGGCTTCAAAAATGGCATGTCCGCTTTCATAATTGATGTTCGCACCGGGTGCAATACCAATTCCACCAACAATAGCTGCTAATGCATCAGAGATATAATCACCGTTTAGGTTTAAAGTGGCTATTACTGAGTATTCAGCTGGACGAAGTAAAATTTGCTGTAGAAATGCATCAGCGATTACATCTTTAATAATTACTTTTCCGGATTTAATTGCATCATTTTGTGCTTCGTTGGCTGCTTCTTCCCCTTTTTCTTTAACGATTTTATTGTATTGGCTCCAAGTGAACACATCTTTTGCGAATTCCCGTTCGGCCAATTCATATCCCCATTTCATAAATGCACCTTCGGTGAATTTCATGATATTGCCTTTATGAACTAAGGTTACTGAAGGTAATTTCCTATCAATGGCAAGTTTAATTGCTTGTCTGATAAGTCTTTCTGATCCTTCCAGTGAAACCGGTTTTACACCTATGGAAGCTGTTAATGGGAAACGAATTGATTTAACTTTCATTTCATCAGTTAAAAAGCGTTTTACCTTTTCGGTTTCCGGATTTCCATACATGAACTCTATTCCTGCATAAATATCTTCGGTGT
>CAZJBB010000111.1:0-10222 GCA_964543995.1 uncultured Bacteroidales bacterium | reverse complement strand
CAACTTATTATAAATCAGCTTATCGTAATCATTCAATTGTAAGGTCAAAAAGCCATTCGTTGGGTTTGGAAAAGCAGAGCAAATCAACTGAACTCCAATATTGTTATCTATGTTGCTGTATAGCCAAATTTCATAAGGCTGCTGCACTCCTTGTGAAACCGAACCATTGCTGCCGGAGTTCATGGTATACACAATTTGTCCAACTGTATAACAGGCTGTTCCTCCGGTACCTGAAGCTTTTCCTCCGGCAGTATTCACTGCCTCCTGAGCGTGCAAAACTGATAACCCAAACAACATACATAAAACCATCAATAAATAAACTTTTACTTTTTTCATAATTCATTCATTTAAGTTCATAATTAGTTTTTTAGAATCCCGAAACAAGTCAGTTGAATATAATTACATTACAAATATACAGTATAAAGTGGTCGTTTTACAACAGTTGAGAAAATTTTAATTGTATTGGTGAAAATTCCTATTCTGAAGGAATACTTTTGATTCAAATCTATTGAGTTTGCCTTCTTTTTAGAAGGATTAAAGTTTTTTAGGATGTAAACTGAGTTCAGTTTCTTAAATTAACAAAACATATAACAATCATTTTGCCAAAAATTTGCCTATACTGTAAATATTTATATCTTTGTTGCTCTTCTTAAAATTAGTAATTTAATAAACCCAAAACTTAAAATCATTTACCATGAATTTTGAATTTACCGAAGAACAAAAAATGATACAACAAGCAGCAAAAGATTTTGCTGAGAGAGAATTATTGACCGATGTTATTGAAAGGGATGCAAAATCTGAATTTCCTACAGCGCATATCAAAAAATTAGCAGAACTTGGCTTTTTAGGCATGATGACGGACCCTAAATATGATGGTGGGGGCATGGATACCATTTCTTATGTATTGGCAATGGAAGAAATTTCTAAAGTAGATGCTTCGGTTGCCGTGGTGATGTCGGTATGTAATTCATTGGTTATTTGGGGGATAGAAACCTATGGTACGGAAGAACAAAAGCAAAAATATTTGCGTCCTTTAGCCAGTGGTCAGAAAATTGGTGCCTTTTTATTATCAGAACCCGAAGCCGGTTCCGATGCTACTTCTCAAAGAACCACGGCCGAAGATAAAGGAGATTACTATTTATTGAACGGTACTAAGAATTGGATCACCAATGCCAATTCTGCTTCAACCTATATCGTTATCGCACAAACCAATCCGGAAAAAAAGCACAAAGGAATCAATGCCCTTATTGTTGACAAAAACTCCCCGGGAGTCACCTTGGGACCACACGAAGATAAAATGGGAATGAGAAGTTCCGATACCCATTCTGTGATGTTTAACGACGTAAAAGTTCCCAAAGAAAATCGAATTGGGGAAGATGGTTTCGGATTTCCATTTGCCATGAAAACTTTAGAAGGCGGTAGAATTGGAATTGCATCACAAGCCTTAGGGATTGCTTCCGGTGCTTTTGAAAGGGCTTTAAAATATGCCAACGAAAGAAAAGCCTTTGGTACAGAAATTTTCAATCATCAATCCGTAGCTTTTAAATTAGCCGACATGGCAGTAAAAATTGAAAACGGAAGAAATTTATGTTTGAAAGCAGCCTGGTTAAAAGACCAACACTTGCCTTATGGCATTGCCAGTGCCATGGCAAAACAATACTGTGCTGATATGGCCATGGAGGTTACCACCGAAGCAGTTCAAATTCATGGAGGCTATGGCTATGTGAAAGAATATCATGTTGAAAGACTCATGCGTGAAGCTAAACTTACACAAATCTATGAAGGTACTTCTGAAGTTCAAAAAATTGTAATTTCAAGATCTTTATTGAAATAAACTCAAATACTTAATGAAAACCAGAAGTCAAATTCTGGTTTTTTTTATATAATTTCAGACTGAGACTTTGAAATTTCATGATTATGATTACTTTTGAGACGAATTTATAATTAATTTACATTAAAAACTCTTAATTTTATATGAAAATACTGGTTTGTATTAGTAATGTTCCCGACACAACCACAAAAATTAAATTTGTAAACAACAATACAGCTTTTGATACAACAGGTGTGCAATGGATCATTAATCCATGGGACGAACTTGCACTTACAAGAGTGCTTGACTTAAAAGATGCTCAACCCGGTGCCATTGAAAATATTACCGTGGTGAATGTGGGCTTAGCCGATACCGAACCCACCATAAGAAAAGCATTGGCCATTGGTGCCGATGCCGGAATTCGCGTGAATATGGATCCAAAAGATGCCTTTATGGTCGCCGGTCAGCTGGCTGAAGTAGTTAAAAATGGGAGCTTTGATATTATTCTTTGTGGAATTGAATCCAGCGATTCTAATGGAAACAATGTTGGTGGTATGCTCTCTGAAATGTTAGAGATGCCTTCTGTTTCCTCAGTTTCACACCTTGACATTAAAGAAGGGAAAGTGGAAGTAAAAAGAGAAATTGATGGTGGACAAGAAACGGTAGCCACACAACTTCCTTTTATTGGTATCGTTCAAAAAGGGATAGCTAAAGATCCAAGAATTCCTTCGATGCGAGGCATTATGGGTGCCCGAACCAAACCCCTTCAAGTAATGGAAGCCATTCAAATGGAAGCACTTACCGAGTTTGTTGCATATGATTTACCAAAACCCAAAGCGGCTTGCAAAAAAATAGATCCGGATAACGTAAAGGAATTGGTAAACCTTTTGCATAACGAAGCTAAAGTAATATAACAGTTCAGAGGCAATAACAATTAAAAATAAAAAAAACATGTCAGTACTCGTTTATACAGAAAATTGGGATGGGAAATTTAAGAAACTTTCTTTTGAATTGGTTTCCTACGCAAATGAAATTGCAAAAAAAATCGGAACTTCTGTTTCAGTGGTATCTATTGGAAATGTAAGTAACGAAGAATTAAATAAATTGGCAACTTACGGTGCTTCAAAAATTTTAAATGTTCAAAGTGACAAATTAAATAGCTTAAATAATCAAGCATTTACATCGGTTTTGGCTCAAGCAGTGGTTAAAGAAAATGCTACCGTTGTTGTGTTTGCACATAATAATACAGGCAAAGCCATTGCTCCAAGACTTTCGGTGAGATTAAAAGCCGGTTTGGTGACCGGAGTTGTAGCGGTTCCTTCAAGCACTCAGCCTCTTACTGTGGCTAAAAAAGTTTTTACCTCTAAAGCCATTGCAAATGTATTGGTTAAAACTCCCATTGCCATCATGACATTACTTCAAAATGCATTTGGTTTGGTTGAATCACCTGTAACTCCGGTAATAGAAGATTTCCAAGCGGAGATAAAAGACAGTGAGTTTAAAACCGAAGTTAAAGAAGTAAATAAAGTTACCGGTAAAATACTATTAACCGATGCCGAAATTGTGGTTTCCGGGGGAAGAGGGATGAAAGGACCTGAAAATTGGGGTTCTATTGAAGAATTGGCTTCATTATTGGGTGCCGGAACTGCTTGCTCACGTCCGGTTTCAGATGAAGGTTGGAGACCTCACGAAGAACATACAGGTCAAACAGGAAAAATATTGGCCCCGGATTTATATATTGCTTGTGGAATTTCCGGAGCCATTCAACATTTGGGTGGAATCAGTGGTTCTAAGTGTATTGTTGCCATCAACAAAGATCCGGACGCTCCCATATTTGAAGCTGCTGATTATGGGATCGTTGGCGATGTGCTAAAAGTATTGCCCGATATGATTGCAGCCGTTAAAGAGTTAAAAGCAAGCTAAAAATAAGTCTGCTAAAGACCTCAGATTTGAAAGGGTGAATTTTGCGAAGTTCACCCTTTTTGGTCTTATGATTTCAAGTAATAATTTTAATTTTATCCTCCAAAACTCATTAAAATGAAAAATAGATTCCTGCTCTATCTTTTATTGTTATTGGTAAGCACGAATATTCTCGCCCAATCTCAAAAAGAAATTACTACCATAGCCATTTATGGAGATACCAAAACCAATTACAAGATTCATCAAAAAGTGGTGGATCAAATCCTGACTTATCATCCTCAACTGGTTATTCACACCGGAGATGAAGTGAAAGTTGGATTTATGCAAAATCAGTGGAACCGATTTGATTCAATAACCAAAAACTTACGTAAAACCTCTTTGTTTTTTCCTGTCCCCGGAAATCATGAAATGGAGTCAGGTAAATATTATAGCAATTTCAATTTACCGGAACCAAAAACTTGGTATTATTACCAAAATGGATCACTACTGATTCTGTTTTTTAATACCAATGTAGATTATGGCATTGGATCAGCACAATACAATTATTTCTTGAATGTATTGGAAGAAAAAGGAAAATCAGCAAAATACATTTTGGCGGTCACTCACCATCCGCCTTATAATACTGCTGCTCATCAGTCTAAAACCAAGAACTTGAAAACCCATTTGGTTCCACTATTCAATAAGTTTCATGTTTCTGCCATTTTTAGTGGTCATGTTCATGCCTTTGAACACAGTTTGGTGGACTCCATTCATTATGTTGTAAGCGGTGGAGGAGGAGCAGGCTTGCATCCACAGAAAAGAAAGGCGCCGGAAAGTAAAATGTATTATTACGGTTACAATTTTTGTATTTTGGAAGTATCTGCTGAGAAAATCAAAGTCAACGTATACAACGAAGCCAATTTACCCATTTACAGCTTTGATATTATGTCACGGGACTAAGGGGCTGTCTAAAATGCAAAAAAAACGCATCATTACGAGGTATTAACAACCGATGCAATCTATTGTAATTAAGTCAGTTAGATTGCGTCACTTCGTATGCAAAGACGAAAAATACAGCTTTTGAGACTGCCTCATTTTTCTGCCATTTTGAGTATTTCCTTAAATTCAATGGGTGTCAAAGGCATCACCGATAGTCTTTGTTGCTTAATCAATCCCGTTTCTTGAAGTTTAGGGTTGGATTTTATTTGCTCTAGACTTAATGGCTTTTTTAATGGGTACAGCGGCACAATTTCAACCGATACCCAAGCGGTATTTTCGGCACCGGGCTCCGGGAAATGACTTTTGTTTACCTGAGCAAGTCCTACAATAGCTTTGTCGCTTACACTATGGTAAATCAGCACTTGATCACCCACAGCCATGGCTTTTAAATTGTTTCTGGCTTGATAGTTTCTCACCCCGTCCCAAATGGTTTTACCATCAAGCAACAGTTGCTCAAATGAATACGCAGCAGGTTCAGTTTTCATTAACCAGTATTTCATAATTTCTTTTTTGAAAATGTTTCACGAAAGTAAAAAAAAATGTCTTGTGAATATCATTAGCTGGAATGATCCATTTTTCCATCACTCCAAATTTTACATCAACATATTGCTGAGGGAGTTAGTGGTGTTCTATTTTGAATGTTAATAAGCAAAAGTGTATTATATTTGAAATCTAAATCCCAAATCATGAAAAAGAACCTCTTTGTTTTTCTGCTTTTAATCTTTTCAACCTTCTCCGTTTTTGCTCAGGATGTAAAACTCATCACCTATAATTTACGATATGAAAATTCTTTTGATGTGGAAAATGCTTGGGCCATTCGGAAGAATAAGATTGTTGAAATGTTGGAGTTTTATGAACCTGATGTTTTTGGTGTTCAGGAAGGCTTGAACTCCCAAATTTATTTCCTCGACAGCAATTTAACAGAATATGATCATGTTGGGCTGGGAAGAGATGATGGAAAAACGGCAGGTGAATACAGCGCCATTTTTTATAAGAAAAATCGTTTCGAAGTATTGCAAACGTCAACCTTTTGGTTGTCAAAAACACCTGATACGGTTTCCATTGGATGGGATGCTGCGTGTAAAAGAATTTGTACCTATGCGTTATTTAAAGATAAGTTAGCCAATAATAAATTCTGGGTTTTCAATACCCATTTCGACCATGTGGGTGAAAAAGCCCGAGAACAAAGTGCTCGTTTAATAATCGACCGTATTCATTTATTAAACCAAGAGCATTATTCGGTAGTATTGATGGGGGATTTTAATTTAACTCCGGAAAAAGAACCCATTCAGTTTATTTCATCTAAACTATGGGATGCCAGAGTCCTTTTCAAATCCAAATCCCCTGAAGATGATGGAACGTTTAATAATTTCGAATACTGCAAAATTGCCTCTGAACGTATTGATTACTTTTTCGTTTCGGGATGCAAAGTGAAGAAATACCGCGTGTTAAAAGATTCCTATTTGAATAAATATCCTTCTGATCATTTCCCGGTGATGCTTCAGGTGAAGTTTTCAACGCCTATACTATAATCCACCTTCTTGTGTTTTAAAAGCTGATTAAGGTTTTAAAACGAATTATTGAAGGTTGAGCTAGAGCGTTTTTGCTTAGTCAGAAAACGTCATGGCATCTGCATACACAAATGCAGCTTGTAAATAGGAGGTGGGGCAAAGCGGAAAACATTCCATACAAGATTTGCATTCTTTTGAAGCAATTTCAGGGATGAAACAAATTTCTTTTTTAGGGCCTCTATCAATAAAGCCGACCGCATTCAATTTTTTAACTTCCGAACAATATCGGACACAAAGCCCGCAATGGATGCAAAAAGACGCATCTTTTTCGAATCTATCCTTATTGGCTCCATATTCCACCGCAAGGGCTTTTAATGTATTGGAATTGGGTGCATGTGCCAATAACAATTCAATCAGGGTTTTACGAATTCGGTCTATTTTTTCTGATCGGGTTTTGACGATCAAGTTTTCTTCAACTGTATAAACACACGATACCACAAGCTTTGTACTTCCATTTACCCCCGCTTCAACCATGCACAATCTACAACCGCCAAAAGGAATCAATTTCTCATGATGGCATAGCGTTGGAATTTGTATACCGGCACTTTTAGCTGCTTCCAGCACGGTAGTACCTTCCTTTGCCTTAATTTCTTTTCCGTCGATTTGAAACGTTATGTCGCTCATTGCAATTCTGTTTTGTCTTTATTTAATAATCATCCTGGCTTCCATAGCAAGGGGTTCCGGAACGGTTTCTCCTGAGATTTTAGTTACAGCTCCAAATTTGCTAGGACAAGCTTCATAGCAGGTATTACATTTGGTGCATTTTTCCTGATCCACCACATGTATGGTTTTCTTTTCCCCAATAATGGCATTGGAAGGACATTTCTTAAAACACAAAGTGCATGCAGTGCATTTGGTGGGGTCTATATAATAAGAAATCAGGTCTTTACATGCTTTTGCAGGACATTTCTTTTCATGGATGTGGGCTTCATATTCTTCTCTAAAATATCGTAAAGTGCTTAGAAATGGATTTGCTGCACTCTTCCCTAATGCACATAAAGAGGCTTCTTCCAGTACCTCAGCTAGATTTTCCAAAAGCTGTATATCGCCTTCTTTCCCTTTCCCTTCTGTGATGTTAGTGAGGATGGATAGCATTTGCTTCGTACCTTCCCTACAGGGAGCGCATTTTCCACAAGATTCATCGGATAAAAAGTTGATGAAATAACGGGCAACATCCACCATACAATTGTCTTCATCCATGATAATCATTCCGCCTGAACCCATCATGGATCCCGCTGCGGTAAGTTCATCGAACCCTACCTTTAAATCTAAGTGTGCTTCAGGAATACAACCTCCGGAAGGACCTCCGGTTTGTACTGCTTTAAATTTTTTCCCTTTGGGAATTCCTCCACCGATTTTGTAAATAATTTCGTGCAAGGTCATACCCATAGGAATTTCTACTAAGCCTGTGTTTGTAATTTTTCCTACCAAAGAAAATATTTTAGTGCCTTTGCTGCTTTCGGTGCCCATTTGGGTATACCAGTCGGCACCCTTATTGATGATTAGGGGAACATTGGCCCAGGTTTCTACATTGTTCAACACGCTGGGCTTTTCCCATAAACCTTTAATACTGGAACGTATATATTTGGGGCGGGGTTCGCCCACTCTGCCTTCCAAAGCAGTCATTAATGCAGTAGATTCTCCGCAAACAAAAGCCCCGGCACCCTGATGCACTGTTACCCTAAAGTCGAATCCGGAACCAAGAATGTTTTTCCCTAATATGCCCAATTCTTCGGCTTGACGAATAGCAATATGAATGTTTTCCACGGCCAAAGGGTATTCTTGACGTACATAAAAATATCCTTCATGGGCACCCACAGCATAAGCTCCTATTAGCAACCCTTCTAAAACAGAATGTGGATTGCCCTCCAATAAGGCTCTATCCATGTAAGCTCCAGGATCGCCTTCGTCGGCATTGACAATCACATATTTGGTTTCTTCGGCTGCGTTACGAGAAACTTCCCACTTTTTACCTGTTGGGAAACCACCGCCTCCACGACCTCTCAGGTTAGACTTTTTTACCTCGTTTAGCACATCTTCAGGGGTCATGGTAGAAAGCATTTTAGCCAAAGCGGAATAACCACCGATGGCTATATAATCTTCAATGCTTTTGGGGTCAATGCTTCCATTCGATCCAAAAACCAATCTTTCTTGATGTTTATAAAAGGGAATTTCTGATTCCTTACATATTTTTTCGTTTGTTTCCGGATTTATATACAGTAAACGGTTGATAATTTTGTGTTCTTTCACCGTTTGGGTTACAATCTCCGAAACATCCTCGGGTTTGATGTGAATATAGGTGGTTTCGTCGGGATGATTTACTATGATAGGACCTCTTTCGCAGTACCCATGACAACCTGTTTTTCGGATGCTCACTTGATCCTCCAATCCTTGATGTTGGATTTCCGCCTCTAATTGAGCTGCTACATCCAAACTCCCTGAAGCATTACAAGCCGAACCGCAACAAAGGGTAATACAGTTTTTCTTGGCATCCCGTTTTGAAAGAATTTCTTTACGGAATTTTTCCAATTCTTCTAAAGTGTTGAGTCTTGTCATCATTTCCTATTCGTAGCTGTTGAGTACATCACTTGTTTCATTTACCGTAATATTGCCATGGGTTTTTCCATTAATTTCTACCACAGGACCTAATGCACAACAGCCCAAACAATTAACGGTTTCCAAACTAAACTTCATCTCTGCATCCGTTTCGCCGGGTTTAATCCCGATTTGATCCTGAACGGTTTCAAGAATTCGTTGAGAACCACGAACATGGCAAGCCGTTCCCATGCAAATGTGAATTTTATTTCTTCCTTTTGGAACCAAACTAAAAGCTTTATAAAAAGTGGCTATATGCCGAATTTGACTGAGGGGCACGTTTAACTTAACACTCACTCTGCCTATGGCTTCTTCAGGAAGCCAACTGTATTGGTTTTGAATGTCGAGCAACACCTGAATCAAGGAGCTGGCTTCACCGCCATGCTTTTCAATTATTTGATCTATATTGTTAATATCCATTGCGTATTATATCATTTGCTGATAGCAAGTTCATATTGTTTGTGTTCACTGTCGAAGCGCACCATGCCTTGTCGGGATGATGTATTCATATATCCTGAAACTTCCGATGGGGTCAATTGTAAAAGTTCAGAAATTTCAGCGGAATTCATAGGTTTCTCTTTTAAAAGCGTTAAAATCAGACTGGTATTTAATTTTCCGGCAATCAATTCATCGAACAATCGGTCGAATTCCTCACCCGAAAAGAAATGGTAATAGGCTTCTTCGGTGCGGGGTTCAACATTCAAACGCTGGGTAAGAGCTAACTTTATAAATGGGAGTACTCTTTTTATGGCTTCGAACTTCAAAGTCAACTCTTTTTCACTGATGCCTTCGGCTTTACCAATGGGTCCCATTTTGGTGAGTTCGGCACTGTATTCGTTCATGAAGTTGGCAAATCGAATGCCTTCTCCGGCAGATACCCATTCTATACGAACCCTTTCCGGGTAAATACCGATATGTTTTAAAATTTTTCTGAATACCTGCACCATACTGTAAGCATTAAAATTGCCATTGGTTACATAATGGCAATCGCATAAATGGCATCCGCCAATAAATACACCATCATTTCCATTGGAAATAGCACGCAAAATATGAAGTAAATCCACTCTGGCTGAACACATTACCCTGACCAAACGGATGTGGGGCGGATACTGAAATCGGGAAACCCCGCAAAGATCGGCTCCTCCATAACAGCACCAATTGCAAATGATACCTATGATTTTGGGTTGAAAACTGCTATCGACACTCATGTTTTTTCTTAATTAACGGGTTAATTTGGATTAGTTCCATCTTTTATCAATTGCTGCATCAATCTGGCTGAGTAATTCGTCATCAGTATAATGCTTTAGGGCAATGGCGGAGGTGGGACATACGGCATTACACAATCCAT
>CAZJBB010000110.1:0-10233 GCA_964543995.1 uncultured Bacteroidales bacterium | reverse complement strand
ATATACTTATTTACTTCTGATTGGTTTTTAAGGAAAATACCACGACGTTATGAGTGATTAAATGGTTCTTTTTCAAATACATGCCTCTTTTAATTTTAACATATTAATATTTGTTTAATTTAAGGCAACCACAAAGGAAACCCTGATTTACAGCAAATGTTCACGTTCAGATCATTAAAAACACAGAAATCATTAAGGGTAGCTCACCCTAATATGATATATGTTGAGCAATTTTTCTTTAAATATTTTCTTTATCTGTGTTAACTCTCTGAAACTAATTTCGGCATTGACGAATTGATTGTTTTCCATTTGCTTCTCCATCACAACATCCACTAAATCATTAAGTTTAGTTTCGTTGGGCTCCTTGATTGCACGGGAGGCCGCTTCAATTGAATCAGCCATCATCAGGATACAAGTCTCGACACTAACGGGCACAGGTCCTCTGTAGGTGAACTTTGAGTCGTCAATCTCTTCATCCGGATGCATGTTTTTGTACTGATTATAAAAGAATTCAGTTTTTTTTGTTCCATGGTGGGTGCGTATAAAATCAATCACTTGTTCGGGAAGTTTATGCTTATGCGCAATTTCTATACCTCTGATAACATGATGAATTAAAATTTGAGCACTTTCGAGAGGGGAAATTTCTGAGTGTGGGTTCATCGAAGAGCCAAGGTTTTCAATAAAATATTGAGGCAAGTCTATTTTTCCAATATCGTGGTACAAAGCCCCCACCCTTACTAACAAAGGATTGCCATTCACTGCATAAACGGCTTCTTCTGCCAAATTTGCCACTTGCAACGAATGCTGAAAAGTCCCGGGAGCGTGCATGGATAATTTTCTTAAGAGAACATTATTCGTATCCGCCAATTCTAAGAGAGAGACATTGGTTACAAACCCAAATATCCGCTCAAATAGATATATAAGTGGATACGCCATTAAGGTAGTTATAGCACTCACTCCAAACATGCTGACATCAGCAAATAATATTTTTTTGAAAGAAGCATCTTCAATTAAAACGATTCCTAAATGGGTAATATTATAGGATAGAAAAATAAACAAGGAGGTTATGAAAAACTGCGATCTTCGATGCAAGTTCACAACGCTTATGATGGTAATTATACCCGCAATTAATTGAGAAAAAATAAACTCAAAGCTGTTGGGAACAAGAAATCCAATAAGAATAATGGTAATTAGATGAACAAACAAGGCTAGTCGAGTATCGAAAAATATCCTAACCATTAAAGGTACCATACAAATAGGCACCATATATAAATAGTCCACATAGTTATTGGCAACAATACTCGTGATGCCCACCATCATAATAATAAGCATCAAGAGAAATACCAATTTTTTATTATGGTTGTATATATCTCTCCTAAAGGCAAAGAGGAATAGCGCAAACACAATTAATGAAAGAGAAATAAGAATGATTTGGCCTAGAAGAAGAATCATCCATTTATTTGAAATATCTGTTTGCTTTTCATATTGTTGACGCAAAGATTCTACCACCAAAAATTTGTTATTCGATAGTATTTCTCCTTTAGATATAATCTTTTCGCCTTTTTGAATTAAACCATAGGTGGGAGAAATGCGACTAATAAGGGATTGTTTGTCATTTTGAGTTTTTTCGGCCTCAAATAAAATGTTCTCTACCAAGTGTTTTTGCACAATACGAATCACATTGGTATCTTTAATATTAAGTAAAAAAAGATCGTTTTTGATTTCACTTTTCGCATTCCTTTTGGTGACTACCTCATTTAAAAATCGCTCTTCAGCAAATTTATCAATGTTAATTTGAACAAATATTTGATCGGGAGGTTTGTTTTTTACATACTCATTTTCTTCAATAATTCCTTTCTGATAAAGATTCCGAAGAACTTCAATAATTGCATTTTCCGAATTTTTAAACTGTAAAGATTTTTGATGTTCGGTTGAAGTCAGGTAACGAGACAATTCCTCTTTGCATTTCTCCATTTCAGCATCTGCAATGCTTTGATTATATGAAAAATAAGGTCTAAAGCTTTTTAAGGTTGCTGTTTGCTCTGCTTTTAACTGTGAGTCAGGTTTAATGATTGCAAAATCAAAAGGTGCAATTAAATCCGAATGCATCCACGGTTTCCCGTTATGGTAGTCAAATTTAAATTTGGTCTCTTTTGGAAATATCACCAATAGAATACACACTGCCAAACCAAAGAGGCTTGCTTTGTATAAAAAAGCATAATGATTCCGAATGTAGGTTGTTATGGTTTTCATGCTAAAGAAATGAAACGCTAAATTATTAAAATACTGAAGCAACTGTATTTTTTTCTCAATAATTTCAGGAATTGTATTTTTTAGTAATATAAAAACAGTCGAATTGTGATTATATTAACAGAAAATATCCTTAGACTTCAAATCTGTTTTTATAAATCCAAATTTCAACAAGAAAAATCGACTGACATTTTGTGGAAAATGAAATTATTGTTATCAAAATTATAATGATAAATGTCAACATAACACATAAGCCCAATTACTAATCAATATGCATTTATCATAATATCAAACAAATATGAATTGAAAAAAATAATAAAATTATGAAGTTTAATAAAATAAATTCTCCTAAAAAAGATGGTTTTTTTTACTCAAGTTTGTCATATTAATATTTTTTTACATTTGTTGTGATACAAATAACAATAGGTGTGAAATTATTAACAATTAAATTAAAATAACTATGAGAAAAAATGTATTCAAATTATTAATTTGTTTACTAATGATGCTTGGGACGTGGTATCAAGCACATTCGCAAACGGCGGGTACCTTATCATTTACGGTAAACCCAACATCTTACACAACATCTACATATACAAATAGGCATTTTGTGGCTTGTTGGATAGAAGATGGCAGTAACAATTTTGTAAAAACCAGATACAGGTACGGAAGTGCCGGAAATTGCAGCAGTCACTTAGTGGAATGGAAAGCTTCTTCCCCTACCCAAAGTGTAGTAGATGCTACCACAGCGGCTACATTAACGACTTATGCTCCATTAACCTTTACCTGGACAGGAAATGACCTTACAGGTTCTACTCCTTTTAATTTGTTACCTGATGGTGACTATACCGTTTTTGTTGAATATGCTTGGGACGATGCCAGTACAGCTGAAGATTTTGTAGGTATTACTTTCACAAAAGGGCCCACTTCAGTGAGTTTATCTCCTGCCGACGAAACTAATTTTACCGGAATGTCATTAACTTGGACTCCTGCTAATCAAATTACAGTTACTACCTCTGCATTGGCTTCAAGTACAATGTATTTAGGTCAACCTGCAAATGTTCCTTTTACAGTAGGTTCAGGTACAATTTATAATAATAATACATGGACAGCTCAACTTTCTGATGCAACGGGTAGCTTTAGCAGTCCAACCAATATAGGAACCCTTGCTTCAGTCACAGCAGGTACAGTATCAGCTATTATTCCAGCAAATGCTCCAACCGGAAGCGCATATAGAATTAGAGTTGTTGGAAGCCAGCCTTCCTCTGTAGGAGCTGATAATGGAACCAATTTATCTCTTATTAATCCTTTAGTTTCACCAACGATAAATCCTGTTTCAGGCGCAACTGTTGATTATCCTGTGAATTTTAATTTTAATGATGATCCCGCTTGGAGAGCAGCTATTAACTCAATAAGAATTGGAGGCGTTGCATTAACGCCAACCACTGACTATGTGGTTACAACCGGAAACATCCAATTAAAACCCTCAGGGTTAAATACCTTATTAACCACTGCCGGATCAAAAGACATTTCTATATTATCAACCGGTTACTCTACTATTTTCTTAACCCAAGTGATTGATGCTGGTGTTCCTGCAAAATTAGGAATTAAAACTCAACCCACTTCTCCACTTAGTAATGGAGCCGCTTTAACCATTCAGCCCGAAGTATACATTCAGGACCAATACGGAAATACTACAACCAGCACTGCAACAGTAACTGCTGCGGTAGGTTTTGGAAGTTGGACTTTGGGAGGAACTGCATCTGCTATCGGAAATGCAGGGACTGCATCTTTTACAAATTTAACTGCCACCGGCACTTCGGGTGTCATTGGAGCTAGCATTACCTTCTCTTCAAATGGCTTGACCTCAGTTACATCTCAAGGTTTTAACATTCCTTTCCCATTATCAGGAAGCTTTACTTTAGGAAGTGGTGGCTCATTTACCTCACTTACTAAATCAGATGGTTTATTTGCAAATATTAATGCTTCAGGTTTATCAGGAAATGTAACCGTTTCAGTAATTGGAGATATACTCGACGAAAATGGGGCTGTTGCATTAAATCAATGGGCTGAATTTGGAGGAAGTGGTTATACTTTAACCATTCAACCCAGCGGTGGAGTCACTCGTACCATTTCTGGTACGGTTGCAGGAGCACCTTTAATTAACTTATATGGTGCTGACAGGGTTACTATTGATGGGTTAAATACAGGCGGAAACGCTTTAACGATATCAAACTTAAGTACTTCAGCAACAGCTGGTACCTCAACAATTCAATTTATTAGAGATGCAACCAATAACACCATCACCAGATGTACTGTTTTAGGATCTTCAACCGTTACTTTGGCAACCTTAGGGGGTACCATAGTTTTTTCCACAGGTTTAACTACCGGAAATGATAACAATACCATTTCCTATTGTAAGATTGGACCTGCAGGAACCAACTATCCATCCAGTGGAATTATGTCACAGGGAAGTACAACCTCCTCAGCCATTGCAAATAGCAATATCTTGGTTACCAATTGCGAAATTTATGATTATTTTGCTGCCGGTGGTTGTGGAGCTTTTTACGTATTAACCGGAAACAGTGATTGGAGTATTACCAATAATAAAATGTATCAAACAGCTTCAAGAGCTATTACTGCAGGTATGTACGGAATTTATTTCTCTAACAGTACTTATGGAAACAATATTCAAATAACTGGAAATACTATTGGTTATGCAAATAGTGCCGGCACCGGTACTTTTACTTTGACCGGTTCTGGATCCTTCCAAGGAATCTATATGGTTGCTCAATCCACTGCTGCCACTACTTGTAACATTAACAATAATATTGTCTCCAATATTTCTTTAACTTCTTCTTCATCCACTGGGGCATTTACCGGAATCTACAATTATACTTCAGCTTCATCAAATACCATTAACGTTAATAATAATAGAGTTAGAAACATTGTCCTTGCAACTTCAACATCCACTCTTACAGGTATTTATGCCGGATCTGCTACTACATTATATTGTAATAACAATTTAGTGGATAGTATTTCACGAAATGCTGCCGGTATTTTTTATGGAATTCGTTATAATCAACCGACTACTGTAACTTTTAACGGGGATACCATCAGAAACTATGCTTCCAATGTAACAGGTTCGACATCTGCTATTTATGGTATTTATACCAGCAGTTCCGTTACGAATGAAAACTTAATTGGAAACTACGTGTATAATTTTGCATCCACAGCCACAGGTTCTCAATCCTTCTACGGTTGGTATAATGCTACCTCAGGTTCAGGTACCAGAACCATTCAAAACAACAAGTTCTATAATTTTATTGCTGCCACCGGTTCTGCCTCCTTATATGGAATTAGAATGGGAAGTGGTGCCACTACTGAAATAAGTGGAAATCAGATTTATGGATTTAGCGGAGGTACTACTTTATATGGAATTTATGTAAATAACTCTTCAGGAACTACCAATAATATCTTTAAGAATAAAATTTACAATTTTGCAACGGCAGCTTCAAGCCCAACTTGTTATGGGATGTATATTAACAATGGAACTACCAATAATATTTCAAATAACATTATTGGAGACTTAAGAACTACGGCTGCAAGTGCTACCAATCCATTGGTTGGATTATACATTAATGCAGGAACTACTGCAAATGTGTATTATAATACCATTTACTTAAATGCAACCAGTACAGGAACCAATTTCGGAAGTTCTGCTATTTATGCCAATACCTCTCCAACCGTTAATTTGCGTAATAATATTTTTGTAAATGCTTCAACTCCAAAAGGCACCGGTTATGCTTCAGCTTACCGCAGAAGTTCAACTACATTAACTACCTATGCTACCACATCGAATAATAATGTTTTTTATGCCGGAACACCCGGAACCTATAATTTATTAATGTACGATGGAACCAATTCATACCAGACCTTGGCTACATTTAAAACCGCTGTTGGCCCTACCCGTGATGCGAATTCTTTTTCAGTGAGTCCGACTTGGGTAAGCACTACCAGCTCAGATGCAAATTATCTGCATATCAATACCACTACTGCAACGCCTATTGAAAGTGGTGCAGTATCCATTTCCGGTTATACCACAGATTTCGATGGTGATACCCGTAATGCAACTACACCAGATATTGGTGCAGACGAATTTAGTGGAGTTATTTTAGACTTAACACCACCGGTTATCACATACACCCCCCTTGGCAACCAAATTGCAGGAGGTACCGTTGTATTAACAGCTACCATTACTGATGCATCCGGAGTTCCAACTTCAGGCACAGGGGTACCTACTTTATACTATAAAATTAATTCAGGAAGCTATACTTCCGTTTCCGGAGTATCCATTGGTTCAAATCAATATACTTTTACTTTCGCTCCAGCAACTATTGCTGCAGATGTAGTTTCATATTATGTTGTTGCTCAAGATAATAACACAAATAAAAATACGACAGCTTATCCAGCTGCAGGAGCTGCAGGGTTTACAAATGATCCTCCTGCATGTACAACTCCTCCAACCACACCAAGTACTTATACTACTGCTGGTATTTTCTCAGGAATTTTTAATGTGGGTACTTCTCAAACATATACATCTCTTACCGGTGCAGGTGGTTTATTTTCTGCTATCAATAACGCTGTGGTTTCCGGTAACATTACTGTAAACATCATTTCAGATCTTACTGAAACCGGCACCAATGGTCTGAACCAATGGTCAGAAACCGGAGTAGGTGGTTATACATTAACTATTCGTCCTAGCGGTGGAGCACTCCGCACAATTTCAGGTACGGTAGCGGGAGCTCCTTTATTGAATTTTAATGGAGCAGATAGAGTAACTATTGATGGTTTAAACACCGCCGGAAATGCATTAACGATTTCTAACTTAAGCACTTCAGCAACAGCCGGAACGTCAACTATTCAATTTACAGCTGATGCTACCAACAATGCGATTACCAATTGTACCATTTTGGGATCTGCAACCGTTCCACTGGCAACCAATGGCGGAAATATATTTATAGGAACTGGAACCACCACAGGGAATGACAATATTAGCATTTCAAACTGTAAAATTGGACCTGCAGGTACAAATTTACCTTCCAAAGGGATTTGTGGTAACGGAAGCACCGGTTCAGCAGCCATTGCCAATAATAATATTACTATTAATAACTGTGAAATTTATGATTTCTTCTTAACTGCTGGTTCAGCCGGGGTTTATGCTTTAACAGGAAACTCCGATTGGAGCATTACCAACAATAAAGTATATCAAACAGGAACCCGCACTTTTACTGCAACGGGAACCATGACCGGAATTTATTTTGCTAATGCAACCTATGGTGATAACATTCAGATTACCGGAAATACAGTAGGCTATGCTTCTAATACGGCGACTGGAACATTAACCTTAACCGGAAGCACAATTGCTGGTGCATTTCAAGGAATTTATATGACCGTAATGCCAACAGCTGCAGTAGCTTGTAATATTAATTCAAATACCGTAGCCGGAATTTCTTTAACTTCTTCTACAGGTGCTTTTACTGCCATTTACAATGCTTCAAGTGGAACATCTAACACTATTAATATTAACAACAACAGTATTATAGACATAACACTTGTTACTACTACAGGGACTGCTCAAGGAATTTATGCAGGATCAGGAAACACCTTAAATTGTAATAATAATACATTGGATGATATCACACGAAATGGTGCCGGATCATTATATGGAATTCAATACAATGCCCCTAATAATGTTACTTTCAATGGTAATACCATAAGTGATTTCTTCTCAACCAGCACCAGTTCAACTTCCGCTATGTATGGTTTATATACCGGAGCAGGAGCCACCAATGAAAATATTATTGGGAATAATATTTTTAATTTTAATTCCAGTTCTACAGGTACGCAAACCATCATTGGATGGTATAACAACACCGGTTCTTCTACAGGAGCAAAAGTGGTACAAAATAATAACATTTATAATTTAACTGCCGGAGGTGGAGCTACCATTTATGGTATGAGGTTACGATATGGATTAACTGTTGAAGCTAGCGGAAACTCAGTGTATTCTTTAAGTGGTGGGCTAACTATTTACGGAATGTATGTTCAATCCTCAGCTACAACAAATAATATTTTCAAGAATAAAATCTATGATTTATTCTCAGCAAACACAAGTGCAACTACAGCAGTTTATGGATTGTATGTTAGCAGCGGAACCACCAATAACATTTATAACAATATTATTGGAGATTTGAGAACAGAAGCTTC
Source organism: uncultured Bacteroidales bacterium (assembly GCA_964543995.1). Taxonomy (GTDB): domain Bacteria; phylum Bacteroidota; class Bacteroidia; order Bacteroidales; family CAIXTV01; genus CAIXTV01. Next base: position 1,716 of record CAZJBB010000110.1, on the reverse strand, counting down.
AAACAACGCTATTTCAATAGTCGGAATTTATTTGAGCGGCGGTACTACTGATAATTTATATTATAATACAGTTAATCTCAATGCAGTATGTGTTGGTAATACTTTTGGTTCTTCAGCTGTATATGCTTCAACTACACCGGTAGTAAACATGGTAAACAATATTTTCATCAATACATCTACACCAGACGGTGCAACCGGATTTACAACTGCATATCGTAGAAGCTCAACAACACTTACCTCTTATGCCGGTACTTCCGATAATAATTTATTCTATGCAGGAACTCCAGGTGCCAATTACTTAATTATGTACGATGGAACCAATTCCTATCAAACTTTAGATGCTTATAAACTTGCTGTAAGTCCTAGAGATGAATATTCCATTTCGGAAAATGCTAATTGGTTAAGTACTTTAGGTTCAGATGCTACCTTCTTGCACATTAATCCAAATTTATCATCATATATAAACAATGCCGGAACCCCAATTGCCGGATATACAACTGATTATGATGGAGATACACGTGATGCAAACACTCCTGACATTGGCGCTGATGAATTTGCCGGTTGCTTTACTCCTGCTCCAACAGGTAGTGCTTCACAAACACTTCCTACAAGTTCAACTATTGCTGATTTGGTTGCAAATGGTTCTACCATTAGATGGTATAGTTTAGCCTCAGGAGGCGTTTTATATGCACCCACTGACGTATTGGTTGATGGAAGTATATACTATGCCAGTCAAACCATTAATACTTGTGAAAGCCAAAGCCGTTTTGCGGTTACGGTTCATATTGCATCAGAAACAACGGTTAATTTGCACTTATATTTAGAAGGCTTGTTCGATAAAACGAATGGAGTAATGGTAGAAGCTGTTGATGGTAATTTGGGAACACCTCAATATGGTGCCGGAATAGCCGACCATATTCAAATTGATTTGTTTAGTCAAAATGCACCTTATACAGCGGTTGGAAATTCATATACAAATGTGGATCTTTCAACCACAGGTTTAGCTACTTTTAAAGTTCCATCAAACCTAAATGGAGCCTATTATATCAGAGTATCTAACAGAAACCACTTGATGCTATGGTCTGCACTTCCCATTTCTTTTGCTACTTCTCCGGTGAATTATAACTTCTCAACGGATAATTTCCAAGGTTATGGTTCAAATCCACAAGTTCAAGTATATTTCAACCCAACCATATATGCACTATATCTTGGGGATATGGATCAAAGTACCTATATTGACTTGGATGACTTTGTAATTTTCGAACCCGATTTAACAAATGGAACTACCGGATTCTTAATTACAGATATCAATGGTAGCGGATACGTTGATTTAGATGATTTTGTATTGTTCGAACCCAGACTTACTTTAGGAAACGCATCCGAATTCCCAGGTAAGAAAAAATAATTTGGTTTTGGTTTAGTTTAATTAGTAATGCGGCTCGTCGGGGGTAAAACTCCGGCGAGTTTTTTTTGTGATCATACCTTGTCAAACAGCTTATACACATTATAATTCAAAATAAGTTTAATAATTCTCATATCCCAAACAACATTGATATAGCACAATTAAGCGTACTGAAAATCGAATCCTTTGACATTGAGTAAGCATACTATGGTCAAAAACCCCTTGAGGCATTTAGGTTATTAAACCCTATTTCTCGACATCGTCACTTATTTTCCTTTGAATTTATAAATAGCAATATATCAACTGCTTGAATG
>CAZJBB010000109.1:0-10257 GCA_964543995.1 uncultured Bacteroidales bacterium | reverse complement strand
CAGGTGACTGGAGTTCAGACGTGTGCTCTTCCGATCTTCCGTTAAAAACAGACACGACTTCATCTCCTTTTTTTAATTTAATATCCACCCCTGTATGCTTATGTCTTCCCCTGTATCCAAAGTTGGAAATGACATTTCCTTTATAAGGGAATGCAAACAACTGTGAGGAATCAGTTAATGCAATATAAGTAGTATCTTTTCTCTGAGCGTATCCTTGGTTTCTGTTTTTTTTATTTTTCCAGACATGATTTGAAATCACATCTTCATTAACCAAATTAATATCATCAGGGACATGATAAACATCCTTTAAAGTATCAGGAGTTGTATATTTACGAAAGCTGGAATCAGGTTTATTTTCTTGAGCAATGAGCTGTTTTTGAGTTAGTATCAAAAAATAACACAATACGAGTAAATACAAAGCAGGTCTTTTCAAAATTATCATTCATCAAACTATTTTTCAACTTAATTGTTGTATTAATTAATTCAAAAGTGCAAAAACTTATCTAATTATCAACTATTTAGGCTGTTAAAAAAGATTAATTAACATTTCATTTTAAATTCATTTTTTTAATATACATTCGCTAACTTATTCCTAAAGTAATGGATTACGAAGAATTACAACCAGAAAGAAAAGCTTTTAATATTAATATGGACAATTCCATTTTTGGTTCATTTGCCGAAATTGGTGGAGGTCAGGAAACGGTGCGTTTCTTTTTTCAGGCCGGAGGGGCTTCACATACCATAGCCAAATCAAGTTCTGCATATGATATGGCTCTGAGCGATAATGTATATGGGAAAAGCCCTGGAAATAGATATGTTAGCCAACAAAGACTCAGAAAGATGCTGGATGTTGAATTTACTAACACCACCGATGTGCTTTCAAATAAAAAAGAACCTAATGTTCGATTTTTTGCTTTTGCTAACACAGTCAGTATTTTAAATTATCAAAAAACAAATGAATCAAATGGTTGGTTGGGATGTAAATTTCAATTATCGTCGCAATGCGAACCCAATGAAGTTATTATGCATGTTCGTTTGTTGGAAAATGAAGGGATACAACAACAAACAACATTAGGAATTTTAGGGGTAAACTTGCTTTATGCATGTTATTATTATCACCAAAGTCCGACAACTTTCATTAAGTCATTAACGGATTCCATTTCAAAAGATTCTTTAGAAATAACCTTACTAAGCATGTCGGGAAAGGAATTGGATTATATTGATAACCGATTACTTGGAGTACAATTGGTAAAAAATCATTTATGTCCGGCCATTATTTTTGATAAGCACGGAAATGTTCAACAACCTGCTGATTTGATGTATAAGAGATGTGTTTTAGCTTTTAGGGGAAGTTTTAGACCGATCACATATACCGGATTTGATATCTTAAGATCATCCTATTCTATGTTTAAAAGAGATTCACATTACACCAAAGAAAACACTTTATCTCTTTGCGAAATTACCATGAACAATCTTTTAGAAGATGGCGATTTTCATGAACGTGATTTCTTAACGCGAGTCGATATTTTAAATGGGATGGGACAAAATGTGATGATTTCTAACTTTAAAGAATACTATCGCTTGGTGGAGTATTTTTCAAGATTTAAAATTGAAAACCTCAGGGTGGTTGTGGGTGCAGATACTTTAGAAAAAATTCTTGATGAGCATTATTATCAAGATTTAAAAGGAGGCATCTTAGAAGCTTTCGGGAAATTATTCATCTACAATACCAAACTATATGTGTATCCATCATTTGATAGCATAAATGATAAAGTTATTACTTCAGTCTCAATACCATTAAATGAAAGCATTGAACCCTTGTACAAATATCTTATTAGCAAGCGTAAAATCATTGACTTACCCGGATATAAAAAGAAATTTCTAGACATTCATTCAAAAGACGTTATTAAAGCAATTCAAACCAATGATAAGAGTTGGGAAGACAAAGTGCCTGTGTATATATCAGAATGGATAAAAAGGAATAACCTGTTTGGGTACAATTCAAACTTGCATGAATAACCATATTCCTCTTGCCGAGCAACTTCGTCCGAAAAATCTCGATCAATATATTGGACAGCAGCATATTATAGGTTCGAATGCCATTTTAAGAAAATCCATTGAAAGTGGTAAAATTCCTTCTATGATTTTGTGGGGGCCACCGGGTGTTGGAAAAACCACTTTAGCGAACATAATTGCTACAGAACTGAACATTCCGTTTTTCACTTTAAGCGCAGTAAATTCAGGGGTTAAGGATGTAAGAGCTGTTTTTGACCAGGTTAAAGAATCGGGAAATCACGCCTTATTGTTTATTGATGAAATTCACAGGTTTAGTAAATCTCAACAAGATTCTTTGCTTGCGGCGGTTGAAAAAGGAATCGTGAGTTTGATTGGTGCTACAACAGAAAATCCATCTTTTGAAGTTATTTCCCCATTGCTGTCTCGTTGCCAAGTTTATATTTTAAAGACTTTGGACAGGAGTGAATTAACAACCCTTATCGAAAAAGCCAGACTATTTACTGAAAACACATTAGAAAAGAAAATTGTAATTGAAGAAGATGAAGCTCTAATTCAAATTTCGGGAGGCGATGCAAGGAAATTGCTGAATGCTTTTGAATTGGTTTGCGAAAACTTAAATACATCCTCGAAGGAAATTCAAATTAATAATGACCTGACCCTGAAAATTGTGCAGCAAAACCTTGCGTTGTATGACAAATCAGGCGAGATGCATTATGATGTAATTTCTGCTTTTATTAAATCCTTGAGAGGAAGCGATCCTAATGCAGCCGTTTATTGGTTGGCCCGAATGACAGAAGCCGGCGAAAAACCGGAATTTATTGCTCGAAGGATGTTAATTTTAGCTTCAGAAGATATTGGAAATGCCAATCCAAATGCGTTGTTGTTAGCAACCAATTGCTTTCAGGCGGTTCACATGATAGGATATCCCGAATGTGAACTTATTTTAGCACAAACTGCTGTTTACTTAGCTTGTTCTCCTAAAAGTAATGCCTCTTATATGGCATTATTAAGTGCAAAAAAAGCCATTAAGGAAACCGGCACTCAAGCCGTGCCCTTGCATTTAAGAAATGCGCCTACTAAACTTATGAAAGAAATAGGTTACGGTAAAGATTATAAATATGCTCATGATTTTGAAGATAACTTTGCTGTTCAAGAATTTCTTCCTGATAAACTTAAAAGTGCCCGATTTTATGATCCTCAATCAAATGCCAGAGAAGCGGAAATGAGAAAATTCCTCAAAGCAAGATGGAAAGAAAAGTATGGATATTAAAACGATAAGGTTTAATTGGTATTTTGCTTTAAGAAGAATTTTAATTTATTGGCCATTTGATATAACTGAATTTAAACTCCTGGATAATAACAATTTATCTTCGAATAATTAAATTTCTTGTCAAATTAAATTTTTCGCTTTTGAGATTTAGAAAATACACCCCACTTTCTATATTTCCAATTCGGATTTCAATGAGTTTATCTGCAAAATATGAATTTGAAAACAGGGATCGACCCAATGCATCTGTAAGGCTTACCGCTATTTTCCCTCCTACTTGAGGGTTCATTTGGATATAAAAATGCCCAGCATTTGGATTTGGGAAAACATTAATATAGGATAAAGCATTTTCGGAAATTCCATCAACGATCACATAAACAATATTAGAATTTTGAGAACTACAAGAATTACTGTCAGTAACCACAACATAATAATTACCTGTAGTTGTGGGTATGTAGGTTGGATTTGTAGCCCCTGAAATTAATATTGGAAGCTGAGTAGAATACCATTGATTCCCTGTACTTGAAGAAGAAGAAAGCGCACCATCAATATTGGTTACAATAGGCGTTGGAGGCAAAGGATTCACAACAATACTTTGTAATAATGAATTCGCAGTCCCACAATTATTACTAACATGTACACTATAATGACCTGGAGTTGAAACGTGCAGCACATTCAAGGTATCCCCACTTAAAGAATTATTGCTCTCATACCATTGATAATGAAAACCTGATCCCGAAGAAGCAGTGAGCAAAGCAGTATTACCTATACAAATGGTAGAATCATTGACTTGTATGTTTGCCACCGGGTTATCTAAAATATTTGCGGTTGAAACTATACGAGGACTTGAACAAGCAGGATCTTTAACTTCCCAATTATAGAAATAATAGTAATAATTGTTTGGCGTGGTAGTAGCCGTAGAGGTTTTTATTGAAATTTTTCCGGTAATGGTGTATGGATAAGGCATTGCTGATGAAGTAGCATTTCTATAGAATGGGGTATTCGCTCCAACACCTAATCTTAAATTTGTAGCCACAGGAATGTCCATATTCAAGGTAATTCGACTTGCTCCGGCAGGAATGGAAGGAATAATTACAGAACTTATTACAGTATTTGCACTGTTTCTTAATTGAACGGTCACATTGGTCAGTGCAGAAGCTAAATAAACCTTAACTGAAACTAATTTTACCGGAGAAAAGCAGTCGAAAATCAAAGCCTGATTGGTGTTTGCAAATGCGCCACCCCCAATGCTATCAAGTTTTCCAACATATTGTGATACTTGAATCGGTTCACTTGAAACATAATAATTGGTGATGCTGTTTAATATGGGGGTCACGAAAGTGGTTCCTGTGTCTACCAAATTTCCACCAATGGGTGCGTCATACCATTTCAGCGTTGAAGAACCTGAAGCTGTTAATGTAACTGATGTTGCTCCACAATGCGTAATGGATGTGGTGGTGGGTGGGTTTGGCATGTTGACCGTAACAAGATTAGCAACGCTGTCGGTACCTGTTCCATAATTGTTGGTGGCCTTGAGGATTACTGTAAAAGTTCCATTTGTTGCATAAGCATGAACAGGATTTTGTTCCGTGGATGTGCTTCCATCACCAAAGTTCCATAACCATTGTGAAGGTCCGTTTGAAGATAAATCAGAAAACTGAACGATACCTGTGCAAGTTGTACTCACATTTGCCGAGAAGTACGCAACAGGAGGAATGGTTGGCGTGGTACAAGTCCATACGGCTTCGAAGCCGGAGGCTGTAACTCCTTGATCACTGGTTTGTTTAAGTGTAATGGATCCGGTTGTTGAGACAATATCGGCAGGAATAGTGGTTCCAGTGAATGGACTTCCTGCAACTTGAGGTGAGGATGTAGAAGCTCCATTATACACATACAAATAATCGTAATTATCTTCGAACCCAAAGGATAAGAAATGTAAGCTAACAGAACTGGCACCGGTTGGTGAAATTGTTCTCACTCCGTTGGTGCTATCCGTATAATTATCGCAGCCTCCACTATCATATATCGTCCCATTACAAGACGTCAGAGTAGTTCCGGTACCGCTAATGGGCATCTGTTGCATGGGCGTATTTTGAGGATCAACATGAATAAATGATGGTTTGGTGACACTATCGTTTCCACAACTTCCACCATAACACACCAATTTTACATCAAAATTGCCATTCGTAGTATAAATATGTGAAGGATTCACCGAAGTACTCGTGGAACCATCTCCAAAATACCATTTGAATGTGTTGGCAAAGGTACTGGTATTTGTAAACTGAACCGTTTGAGGAGCAGCAGGATAGGTATCCGGACAAACTGTAAAATTGCTTACCGGTATGCTTTGTGTCCAAGCAGGTCCTACCCCAACTGCATGCCAAGCATTTGTAACTTGTTGGGCTTCGGGTGAGCAGCCTCCGTACAATTCCTGACAAGCTAATAAGGTATAAGTTCTGGCATCAGCATAAGTGGAAGCTGAAGTTAAATAATACACCAAAGCTCTATATGCAATTGCAGCTGCTTTGTCAATAGTAATGCTTGTAACTGTAAAAGCCTCTCCGTTATCATTGGTTCCGGTTCCTCCTACTGACAATAAATAAAACCAATAATTAATTACCCCGGAATTGGTATGAACACCTCCGTTATCGCCTCCGGTTAAAGATGCCCAGTTCGTTCCGTTATAGGTATCCGGTTGACCATATTGGTTGGGATTCGACATGCTTCGAAAAGGGGTTCCAATATCTTCGCCTAAAAGCCAATTTCCTGCCAAAGGAGGTTTTCCATAAAATTCTATGCAAGCTCCAAAGATATCGCTAAACCCTTCATTCAATGCACCTGATTCAGCTTGATAGATTAAACTTGCAGTGTGTTCGGTAACACCATGAGTAATCTCATGACCACAAATATCCAGAGTGGTTAAAGGTGTGTGGGTGGAATTTCCATCACCATAAGTCATTTCAGTACCATCCCAGAAAGCATTAACATAATTGGTGTCATAATGTACATAGCTTTTCAGTAAGAAACCATTATTATCTACGCTACTTCTATTGAACTTATTGAAATAATAATCATATGTAACCTCAGTAGCCCAATGTGCATCCGCAGCTACTTCATCAAATTGAGCATTGAAATTGTTCCAAACATTATCCGCATCAGTAAAATCAACAGCTGCACCATAATTGGTTCCTTTAGCCATATTATACGTTTCAATACCATTTCCACGCCCTACTTCTCTTAAACGATAACTGCCATTGTAACTATCGGTGGTGATGGTTCTTGTGCCACTGTATTTTGTATTGGCAGTACCGGTAGCATTGACATTGGTTTCGAGACTTTCGTTATGAATACGATCGAGACTTAATACGATTTCTCCCGTAAGAGCATTCACGAACACATACTTTCGGGATAAAGGTTTAGATGCATAAATATCAAATCTATAGGCGGTAACAAATTCCTTAGAACCAAAGTTTCCATTTAGGGGCACCATAAATAATTCAGCTTTGGGATAATAGGTTGCCTGATCATTTCCTGTGCTTTTCTTGATGAATTCTTCTTCCAAAGGAATTTGCCATTTATAAGTGGTGGCTTTAACGAAGTTCAATGCCTTTTGGAGGGCTATTTCTTCCGTAATTATATTTCCATCGGAAGGGTTAATATTGGCAAACAGTTTTCCATTTAATGATACCACTCTATTGTTTTTAACATGAAGCACCAAGTCAGCACCTAACATGGGTTTATCTAAAAAGGTTTCAGTCATACGAATGTGAGTGAAACCCAAGGCATCATTTTCCTTGGTTACCGTCTTGAAGCCAATGGAATTGGGAACTTTAAAAGTGTTTCTTAACCATCCCTCCCATTTAACTAACTCGATTTCATTTCCTTCATAAAACTTAATATACGTTGGCAAGGAGTAGTTCTTATTCAAGATTACTTTCTCTGCTCCTTTTACTAACTTTTGGGCCTGAGCACCCTGAAATTCTTGTGCAGGTAAATCGTTAAAGGAAGTGAGTCCAAAAATCACAATTGAGAATAAAATTAATCTATATTTATTCATTTGGAATAATTTAATGTTTTGTTATTATAGTGCGGCTATTCAAATATAAACCAAAGCCTTATAACAAAATTACAGATTAATTTAACGTGAAAGTTTATAAACTAAAACTTTGCTTTAAAAAAAGTTAAAAAGCAGCATTAAATAGAATTATTTCGAAGTGAAGCTTTTTATCAATTCGTCCTCAATGGCAGATTTCAGGTTCACTACGGAATCTGTTTTAGAATTTGGAATGGTCATTGAAAGGACATATTGCTGTATTTTCCATTCATTTTCTTGTTTCACTAAAACTCCTGAACCTCTGCATATTTTCATTTTGGTGTTAAGCAATTCATCAAACCATGCAATTTTTCGACTTTGATCAAAGTAAATGTTACGTTTCAGCGAGGTGAAATTCCAGGTCTTTCCCTTATCAAAATGGGGTTTGGCCCAAATCATAAAGCTTTTCTTATCCCAATGTTCGCTAGCATCGGTTCCAATAAAAATGCCGTCCTCGGAAAAACACTTAAAATATCCTTCGAAATCGGCTTTGGCCGCTGCCCTATTCCATTGATCCAACATTAGATTTATTTGCACTTTTTCTTTTTCAATGGTGTTAACCTCTGGATTGCAACTCCAAAATGCAACACTCAATAACAGTAAGCAAAAAAGATGGGACCATTGAAAATGACTGCATCTTTTAGTTTTCATTTTTAAATATCCTAGCACAATAATTTCATTCATGATTCAAATTTCCCATCATTATATTATGAATTATTTTCCGGCAGCCTTTAAGTGCAATTCTTTAATTTTTTCTACCAGACTATCCGGTTTTAGAATCTTCACCGTTTCACCATATGAAAGCAATTCCATAATAAAATCGTAAGTAATAAATATCTTTAAACTGATTTGAAATTCCTTTTCGCTTTCAATTAAAATTTGCTGAGTTTGATGTAAGGGTAATGATTTAATGTACTTACCCTGAAGGGGCGTGAAAGAGAGAATTACCTCTTGAGGCTCTGTTTCGTTCGGACTCATGATGCCAAAACTATAACGAAACATTTCATCCACATTGTAATGCACAGGCCATTCAAAGGTGTTGGTTGTAATATTTAGTTCCGTCAAGCGGTCCAAGGCAAAACTTTTTAATATGCTATCCTTTAAATCGTTTGCCATCAAATACCAGCGATTTTTAAATTCTTTTAAGGCAAAAGGCTCAACCAATCTATGGGTTATTTCATCTTCGTCATACCGTTGGTATGTAAACCGAATTTGCTTCTTATTTTCGATGGCATGTAATAATCCGTTAAAGTTCTCCGTTCCTTTTGGCTTTCGATTTTCAAAGTATATGAAGGGTGTAGTATCCTGAGTTCGATTCAATAAATTAAATAAATCAAAGGCTTCAATCATACGCTGAAAATTCAGATTTTCGCTTTCACTGTTGCTGATATAATACCCTCCTTTACTTTTAGAAAATTCAATTTCAATACCAAAGAGGTTTCGAATTTCGCGTAAATCACGTTGCAGGGTCCGTTTCGAAAAGCCTACCTTCAGCTCTTCTTCATTATCTTTCAAAAAATCAAGCTGATATTCCAAATTGCTCTTTAATTCTTCGAAATTTGAAAAAGGTTTTGCCTTCAGTTTTTTTATGATAATCAGATAGCGTGAGATGTAGCCTTTCTTCGACATATATTACATTCAATTTTTCTGTAAATATATAAAATTCAAGCAAGCCCTCTTTGATGCATCATAAATAATTCGGCACAAGCCATGGCATCACTTAATGCATTGTGGTGTTGTAAAGGAATTTTAAATTGTTTGCACAAGGAGATTAAATTGCTTTTAAAAATCTTATAGGTGCAGTGTGCTGTGTAATCCGGTTTTGGTATATCGTAGTAATCCAGTGTCTTATTCAAACATTGAAAATCGAAACCGAAACCATTGTGTGCAACCACATGCTGGTTGGTAATGTATGGCTCAATGTGCTTCCAAACCATGTCAAACGTAGGCGCAGAAAGCGTGCTATTCGAATTAATGCCATGAATTTTAATAAAACGCTTCCAATAATAATTGTGTGGAGGCTGAACAATAATTTTTATTCGTTTGACAATCATGCCGTTTTCTATCCTAACTAAACCAATTTGGCAAATACTGGAACGGGTTGGATTTGCTGTTTCAAAGTCAATTGCGGTATAAGTCTGTAAGGTATTCATGTGAAAATGTTTTAGTGTTAAATTGCTTTATTTAATTTAATGACCAAAACTACTCACTCAAAACGCCAAAGTATGTCGCTGTAAAAAATAATTAAGCTAAATCAGAAATTTTATTAAAAAAGAGTGCGTCGGGTTAGTACTCCCCTCCGGGTTCGTTAAACCCATGTTTTTCGTCTTTCTTCTTCATCCCGAAAACGTAACGCAGATTGATACCCAATCGTTGATTATCCATATATCTGTCGCCATAACTTACAATACCTGCCTGGTTGTATTGAAAATTGGTGACCATGCTATGTAAAACATCCTTAAGATTCAGGGTTAGGGTTAACTTCTTATTAAATAGAGTTTGAGTTATTCCTAAATTGAGCTGACCAAAGTCTTTTAAGGTGTAAAAATTCTGATTGCCATTCAACATCAGAAAGCCATTTAAGTTTATTTTGGTTTGCTTAGCAATGTTCAGTGCCTGAAAGGTAAATAATCGCCAACTTCCTCTTTTGAAATGAAATGATTGATTCTCCATATATCCGGAATAGTCGGAATAATTGTATTGAGCACCTAAGGCAAAAAAGAATTTCTGTCCCGGTGGTATGCCTAATATTAATCTGAAATAGCTTTCCTTATTGCTTCCCAAATTGGCCAGGGTTCTTATGGCTATGGCTCTGTTATTCGGATCTTTATTTACAATATTGGAAAAGATATCGGTGGTCAAATTTTGACCGAATGCCAAC
>CAZJBB010000108.1:0-10444 GCA_964543995.1 uncultured Bacteroidales bacterium | reverse complement strand
AACATCTAAAACGGTGTGTAAATTATCAATTTGAGCGTATAAGACTTCTTGTCCCATGATATTTGCCACGCTTATTCTTCCTTCAATAACCGTGTTCAGATTCACGTGTAATTGACCATTGTATGCAACAATTTTAATGTTGTCTGGGGTTACATCTTTAATAGATGACCAAATTTGACCGGCATTAATTGCTGTATTTGGAGTAGATTGGTAAGCCCAGTCTTTCAATGTAGCAGTAGTGCCACCAGCATTAATTCCAGACATTCTTATCCATCCATAAAGCGTGTTTGCGCCGGCTGCAAAACGAATACCTACAATTGCATCCCCGCCATTATCACACGTGCCATAATAAGTTGCAGTACCTGCGAAATAAGAAGCCAAAACTGCTTGTTTTGCATGAAGTTGAAAATTAGCATCGCCCGGAGCAATAGGTGCGTTTAATGCCAAAGGAATGGCGTATCCAAGATTGGTATATGCAACCAAGGTTTGCATTACTTTGTTAATAACGGTATCGCCTAGTGAATTTATATTTGCCTGAGTGCTATAAGGAGCGGCTGTACCATAAGTTCTTAATTGAATTTGAAAATCCAAAACACCATTCCCATCAATATCTATACTTAAAGAATCTTGGCCTGTTGCAGTAGTAGAAACAGTAAAGGTACGATCTGGATTTACATCGTGATAAACAATTTGAGCATTTAAAGAACTTACACCTAAAATGCCCATTGCTATAGCCGAATAAGCTTTAAGTTTGTTCTCAAGTTGAGCAGAGTTGTCTTTTTTCATGTGTTTGAAATTAAGTTATTAATCGATTATTAAAGCAAAAATAGTATAAAAACCATTAGAAGGAGCTTTTATTTAATATTTTCTGTATTTCTATTTCTGTATAAGTCTTGGTCAATGATTTTTGAAAGTTCTTTAGGTCTGCATTTAAGTTAAGAAAGCCACATAATTTTTCAAATTCAATCTCCTGGTTTTTAATGACTTCGCGATGATACAAATATAATACGGACATATTGGGATGATGAGAAATCAAATTTTTAGCTTAAAAAGTACTGATATATAGGGTATTCCGGTTTTGGTGCCGCAATGAATTGTAAATAAAGAAAAATGAATTTTGAATTTGTTGCCTGCTACCGCACTGATTGTGTCAAAAGTCAAGAAATATTATTACAAGATATCATGAGAAATGAAGTATCAATTTATGCTTACTTTTCTTGAGTAAACATTGTTTTTCGTTTTAATAGAAACAATGTAGGGCCCCTTTGCTAAGTTTGTAACATCTAAAACCGTATGTAAGTTATCAATTTGGGTAGATAGCACTTCTAGCCCCATTACATTCATCACGCATATTCTTCCTTCAATATCCGCATTAAGATTCACGTATAATTGGCCATTGTAAACTGCAATTTTAATATTGTCGGGGGTTAGGTCTTTAATGTATGACTCAATTTGACCGGCAATAATAGCAGTATTTGTTGTACTTTGGTATGCCCAATCTTTTAAGGTGACACTCTGCCCAGTAGCAGCAACTCCCGACATTCTAATCCAGCCATAAAGAGTGTTGGTACCGGAAGCAAAGCGAATACCCACAATGGCATCTCCTCCATTATCACAAGTACCATAATTAGTAGTGCCATATAAAGAAGCTAAAATCGCTTGCTGAGCGTGCGCTTGAAAATTAGGGTCTCCGGGGGTAATGGGAGCATTTAATGCCAAAGGAATAGCATATCCTTGGAAAGTATATGGACCCAAAGTCTGCATTACTTTGTTTATAACAGTATCTCCTAATGAGTTAATTTTTGCCCAAGAACTGTAAGATGCAGCAGTAGCGTAAGATCTAAGCTGGATTTCAAAATCCATAACCCCATTTCCGTCGATATCAAGACTCAAACTATCTAATCCTGAAGCTGTTGTTGGAACCGTAAGAAAACGGTAGGGTTTAAGGGTATGATATACAATTTGAGCATTTAAAGAACCTACACCTAAAACGCCCATCGCAATAGCTGAATAAGCTTTAAGCTTGTTCTCAAGCTGAAAAGTATTGTCTTTTTTCAAGTGTTTGAAATTTAATTAGTGAATCGACAATAAAAACAAAAATAATATAAAACCTCTTTGAAAAAGCTTTTATTAAATATTTTCTGTTTTTTTATTCCGGTATAAGTCTTGGTCAATGATTTTTGAAAGTTCTTTTAGGTCTGTATTTAGGTTAAGAAAGCCACGTAATTTTTCAAGTTCAATGTCCGGATTTTTAATGATTTCGTGATGATTCAAATATAATACGGACATATTGGGATGTTGAGAAATCCAACTTTTAGCATTCAGCAAGTCTTTTTGGTAAATATTGGCGATTTCAACAGGGTAAACGGATGTAGATTTGTTTAGCATTTTTTGTTGCGATTGCATGATCTCACTGATTTCCCGCTCCATAAATACAATTTTGTAGTTGTATTCAGATGGCAGATTTACTAGCAATTGAACAATGATCTTCACAGCCTTGCCTTGGATTTGCCCTATCCATGAATTGTCTTTTGCTAGGCTTTTCACAGCTTCAAGCTCAAAATAGCCTTTTGGGTTATGAAGATCCGCTTGTCTTTTGCTGTCGGTAGCAATTTCAATGCCTGCAGCTTCTAAAAGTTGCATCATTAATGATGTTCCCGATCGGGGCAATCCGGTAACGATAATAATTTCCCCTTTCATTATTTCTTTTAGTGCTTTTTCCCTATCGGTTTCAAAGGGAATTTGTTGTTCTTGTTGAATTTTGAAAAGCCATTGTAATGCTTTTTTGTGGTTTGGGATAATGTTTAAACAAACCTCAAACGCTTGTTTTGCCTCAGGAATACGATTCATTTTATAAAGGGTTTCTCCCAAATGATAATGAGCTGGAGCAAAGTTATATATCAAACCAATGGAGTTTAACAGTTCATCAGCGGCTTCTTCAAGTTTTCCTTGGCGAAGGCAAGCTACCCCCAGGCCATAGTGTGCATTTGCCTCATTATCATCTTGTTGTAAAACATTAGAGAATACAAATTCAGCATCTTTGAATTTTTCAATTTTCAGATAAATTCTTCCAAGCTCCATGAGTATGCCAATAGGCGAGGATACATTATTTTCGGTTCTTTTAAAACACTCGATTGCTTTTTCAATATTTCCGGATTTACTATGATATATACCTTCGAGCAAGTCTACATTTGGAGAATAGGCCTCATTAATTGATTTAATATTTTGAATTGCTTTTTCGGCTTTTTCAAACTGATCAAGGACGATATAACATTCCAAGAGGCTCAGATTGAAACGGACATCTTTATTGTCTTTTTCTACAAGGACTTCCAATAGTGGCAATGCAAGTAGATGTTGATTTTTATAACAATATACCAAGCTTAAATTGTAATCTGTTTCATTTTTACAAGATTCGAATGCCTTGTTTTTATCTTCACCCGGATCGGCAATATAACCTAACTGTATCAGTTGTTGCATGGCTTCTGCAGAAGAAAAAATATCTGTTTTTGCTAAATCGGTATGTTCACCAAATTCTCCCGGCATGGTATCCCAGCTTTCAACATATTGTATTTCAGGCTTTTGTTCAAAAGCGTTTAGCAATACTTTTCCTTCCATATCTTTTCCAATGGGAATGTCAAACATGCTGAGAATGGTAGGAGTAACGTCTAACAAGGTGGCACCATAAACCCTTTCGTCGGCCTTAATATTATTGCCGCTCATACAAAGAATACCGTATTGACGATGATCAATTGCGGGAGCGGTATTGAATTTTGGCATTTCAATAATACGACCCGGGCCTGTTTGAAAACCATGATCTGAAACAATGATAAAAGTGGTGTCTTCGCCGGCTAACTGTACCATGCGTTCCAGCATCATATCATGAAACCGGTACATTCCCGGCACGACATCTTTGAAACAATTAAAAATATCATCAGGTATGCCGGGTAGTTGTGGGGGATTAAATTTCATAAACCCATGACTTACATGATCGATTCCGTCAAAATACACCGCCATAAAATCCCATTCGGTGTTTTCCATTAACCACGTGGCAGCAGAATGAGTTGTGGCAGTCTCAGCAAGCACTTTCCTAAAACCTTCCAAATAATGCAAGTAATCTTTAGGAATTTCGGATAATTTTGGGAAAAAAGGAAGTAAATGTTCCTCTGTAAGCTCGTGCTTGTGAATCCTATATTTTGAAAGAGTTTCTGTGAGTGAAGCAGGATGGATGGTTCCTTCATAAAGACCCCATGGCTCGTTCAGACTATTGTTTGAGGGGTGATAAAAGTTACTTATATAAGCACCATTAATGGGCTCTGCCGGGTGACTGGGCCACCAACCCACCACATTACATTTTTTCCCGGCATTATGTAAAATATTCCATAAAGCGCGTGTTTTCCTGGATTCTAAGGTAACGGGTCGGATACCTCCATGGGTTACATCGGGTTCGGTAAAAGCTAGAACCCCATGGTTGTCGGCATTTTTCCCTGTTGAAATGGACGTCCATAACATAGGAGACAAAGGAGGATACAAGGTTGAAATGTTTCCAATGACGCCTTTATTAATGAGTTTTTCGAGTGCAGGCATGAGTCCTGCGTCTAGTAAAGGATGAATGACATTCCAATCGGCTGCATCCCAACCTAACAAAACTACTTTTTGCTTTTTATTTGCGTACATTTTCGGTTTTGTTTTTCAATAATTTCTCTGCATTAATTTTTCTAACTTTTCGCCATAAATCAAGTCCGGAAGCTCCAAATGCCAATAAAGCTAAGGAACCTCTTGGTGAAACTTCTATTTCAGAACCATCCTCAGTAATTATTTTAGGAGTATGATTTGATTCAATTGGGTTCATATTTGTATTTTTTTCAGTGCAACAAGAGTGTTAATAATATATTCAATTTCATCGTGCAAAGAGGAATTTGCTGTTTCTATTGTGATATGTGGGCAATCCGGTACTTCATAAGGGGAGTCAATACCGGTAAATTCTTTTAACTGTCCGGCTCTGGCTTTTTTATACAAACCTTTTACATCTCGATGTTCGCAAACAGACAGGGGGGTACTCACAAAGACTTCAATAAATTTATCGGCTCCAATTATTTCTTTGGCCAAAGACCGAATTGCTTTTGTTGGACTTATAAAGCTGCAAATACAGATAAAGTTAGACTCTACAAACATTTTGGTAACTTCTGCTGCCCTACGAATATTTTCATTTCTATCTTCAATTGAAAACCCAAGGTTTTTATTCAGTCCATCACGCAAAATATCACCATCTATTACTTTTACCAAGTATGCTTTTTCTTTTAGTTTAATTTCTAAAGCATTGGCAATAGTGGTTTTCCCTGAAGAAGATAAGCCGGTTAGCCAAATAGCAAAACCCGGATTAAAACTATTTTTCATTTATTAATACTTAAATTCAGCTTCCAAAAATACATAAAACAAACAGGACTGCCCAAACAATCGGCAGTCCTGTAATAAATTATCTTCTGAACTTATTTTAAAATACTGACTTTTCGAACGGTACTTCCGGAGGAAGTCTTAATATTCATATAATATATACCTGAAGCAAATGTGGAAGTATTCAAACTTTCTTCGAAAGAATCTATTTGTTTTGAATATACATTTTGGCCAAAGGAATTAAACAGTAAAATTTCTTTAATCGGTTGGTTTGCTGTGATTTTCAAAAAGTCTTTTGTTGGATTTGGATAAATGCTTATGTTATTTTCATTGAAAGGTTCAGCAATATTTACTCCGACACCAATTGCAATGTCGTCTAAAAAGAGATCCCATTCATCTGCAGCACTATGGGCTTGAAATCCGAAATAATAGGTTGAGGTTGTTGGAACGGTAAAGTTACTGATCGAGTGCATATAAACGGTATCTGTGATATTTGTGAGGTCGATGAGTGTATGATTCATTGAATCAGGTAATTGTGCCGTACCAAAAGCCGCTTTAAGGTTTTCAGGATATCCGGGTTTTGCATGATACCAAAATGATAATTGGTAATTTACACCCGCATTCAAATTAATACATTTGGTTATCAACCAATCATTTGCAGGGGTTACAGCATCGGTATTGTAACTGTAAACAGCAAAACTTGAACCGCTATGACCCAATCCGGCAGAATTAGCAATAACCCAAGTATTTGCATCTCCATTTACATCAACAATGAGTTCGCCCTCCAATTCAAGAGCTGTTTCAAATCCTTGATAATAGGGGGCTGTCGCAGGTTGTATATTTGTTATGGAGTAAGTTGTTGAAGTATCGCTACCAAGAAAACTATCTGCTGGTGCTGAAGTCCACGCTTTTAAGTTTTTAACTCCAAAAGAAGATAAATCAGCATAATAGGGCGCAGTAAAACTAAAAACAACTGTTCCTCCGGCGCTTACAGTTAAGTGACAAGTATCGGTTTTAATATTACCGCCATTAACACTATAAGAAACAGGGAATCCTGTTTGATCTTGAGCTCCCCAATTTTTAATCTCAACTTTAATGGGAACCGCATTACTTAAGTTACAACTTGAAGCCAAATCTTTGAAATCGATAACACCCAAATCGCAATTAAATGGATTGTTCGCAGTACCATAAATAATAAATGGGAGACCTTGTTGATTTGCTCCATCCATTAGAGGAGCCCAGCCGGTGCCTGAAATATACTGCATGGCGTTTCCTGTTGAGGGTTGTCCGGTAATTGTTATGGGTGGGGCCCAAGGACCAGAAGTACCACTTCCATCAGCATCCCAATCAATCCAATAATTCCCGGCATTTAAGCTAAGTGCCGGTGTTGCACAAACGTTTCTCATGATGGGTCTATTGGTTAAGGTTGTATCACTTCCTCTATATATTCCAGACCATGTTGAATTGCTCAATCGGTTTATTGTACTGTCACCCCAAACAATGGTGCTTCCTGGGGCACCCGGAACGCCATTCCAAATCACAAAGTCAATTCTTGTAAAAGTGGATGTTGTGGTTGAGCCTGTTTGATAATTAAAGAAAACAATAGAGTCAATGGTCCAAGAAGCAGCATTGACATAAAAATCTTCAGCCACTCTACTCCCGGATAAGTGTTGGCAACCAAAACCCCAACTGGTATTGGGTGATTGCAAGAGACTGTAATCTGCCCCGCCAACTCCGGCACCCGGTTTATTTACCAAGGATCCATTGTTGAAAATAACAGCAGACTTAGCACCATTATTATATGGGCTGTGGTGGAATGTAGAAGCTGATGCGGAAACAGAGGGAAGTTTTTCGGTGCAAATTTCAGCTCTTTGGCTGTTTTTTTGATTGGTTTTTATGTTTGACTGAGCAAACATTAATGATGGGGTTACAATTACCCAGCACAAAAGGAGAAGTTTTTTCATAAATTAGATGTTGGTTATTAGTGAAGCAAAAATACACAATTCTTGATTTGTGTTTATGATACAATTACACATATCTTAAAACATTTTAATTTAACTCTAAATATTTTTTTACTCAAAATCAGCGAATCTATTCAAGTAGACCCTGAAAATGCTTAATAATTTTAAAACACCTTATGGTTTTAGGCAACTTATTAATAGACATATGTGTCTTTATGTTCAAACAACAAAGAAAAACTAAACTTTATGATAAAAAAACTGATTCCAATGCTTCTGTGTATCACATTTATTTGTGTCGGTTTATCCCAACACTGCTATTCTCAATCCTTTGTGTTAAATAACGGTTTTACTAATGGACAGACTATAGTTACCAGTTCTGGTATTTTTTATGATGACGGAGATTCAATAGAAAATTATTCTGACAATATAAACTATACTGTTACGTTTGCACCCAATAGCTTTGCAAATAAAATTAAGATTAGCTTTTCTTGTTTTTCTGTTGACAATTCAGATACCCTTTGGGTATATGATGGTGCTTCCACTTCTGCGCCACTTCTTCACGCCGGGCCATTAAACTATTCATTTTTCAATAATTCCAATTCTCTTAATGCAAATTTTGTAGTGGCTTCAAACACTAATACTGAAGGATCTCTAACATTTAGGTTTAAGTCTAATAGTAGTATTAATTCACAGGGTTGGATAGCATCAATATCCTGTATATCTTCACCTTGTCAATTGTTTTTTGCTGGAATTGATTCCATTGCAACTTTTCCACATCCACAACAAAGTTTTTCAAGTTTAACAGATACTATTAATTTTATAAATACTTGTTTTGGGGAAAGCAATTATTTTAAAGGCAAAGGAAATTACCCTCAAAATAATCAATATTACTCACAGTCAGACACTAGTTGTACTTACTATTGGAAATTTGGTGATGGAACTGTTGATTCGACTTCAGGAGCAATGGTAAGTCATGTATTCCAACAAGTTCATGGGTATAATTTACAATTGTCTATAAGAGATACTCATGGATGTTTTAGTGCTAATCAAGTAAACATTAGAATAAAAGTTTCTGGAAACCCTTTTACTTATTTGGATCCATTAGTAAATATTTGTAGTGGAGACAGTGTTATCATGCCATTCGGGTACATTGCAAATTCAACTTTTCAAATGGGCCCTATTGTTTCAATACCAAGCAGTAGCCAACATTATGACAGCACAAAATTTATCCCAGATGGACCTTATTGTGATCCATCTAATTCTTGCTATAATGAAACGGTTCTGTTTAATTGTTATATGCCCGGGCAAACTATTACAGCAGCCTCTGATGTTTTATCTGTTTGCATGAATTTTGAACACTCCTATTGTGGAGATTTGGCTCTTATTTTAATTTGCCCTAACAATCAGCAAACAATATTAAAAACTTATTTGGGGTCAGGACAGGTTCGAGGGTGGGCACATTTGGGGATTCCATTTGGGGGCGACAATCACTTAAATTTTGATAATGGTTGTTTATCAATAGACAATCCTCCTGGAATAGGATGGAACTATTGTTGGTCGCAATTGTACTCTGCTACAACAACTTTAAATAACCAACCAAGCTCAACAGTTGTTGATTCAACGAATACAATTAACAACACAGGGTATTTTATCCCAGACCAGTCGTTTGCGAATTTAATTGGCTGCCCTTTAAATGGTCAATGGACTATGAAAATTTGCGACTTATGGATGATTGACAATGGATATGTTTTTTCATGGGACTTAAATTTAGCTCCAAATTTACAACTACCAAGCTGGGAGTATACAGTTCATGTTGATACCGTTTTAATGTCGGGACCATATTTTCACATACAATCTGATACTTCAGCAGTAATAAACCCTCCAACGGGAAATAACTATTTATATCACGTTTCATTAATTGATGATTTTGGTTGTCAATACGATACAATTTTCCATGTAAATGTTTTTCCAACACCGTTTGTAAATCTTGGACCTGATACAAGCTTTTGTGAAGGACAATATATAACTTTAAATGCGGGATCTATGGGTTCAAATTACAATTGGTCAAATGGAGTAACTGGGCCGGACTCAATAATATATGTTAACAATTCGGGGCAATACTGGGTAAGCGCTTCAAATACAATTGAAAACCTTACTTGCACATCTTCTGATACAATTCAAATAAACATGCTTCCAAGCCCACTTTCTTTTTTTTCATCCAGTATAAATGATAGTATTGTGAGTTTCAGTAATCTTTCATTAAATGCAGATACATACCTTTGGGATTTTGGCGATGGAGGATTTAGCACAGAAATTAATCCTAACCATAGCTTTAATTTGCCCGGCTTCTACAATGTTATACTATCTGCAATTAACCCGACTTGTGGCACAGCAACATTTTCGAATTCCATTAACATATTATCAACGAGTGTTTATGATTTTGAAAACACTTTCTCTTTCCGCATCTTCCCAAACCCATCAAAAGGAGCTGTTACAATTGAAATCGATGATACCTTTTTACTAAACTTGAAATTGATCATTTTTAATTCATTAGGACAAATTGTTTTTAGAAAAAATATTGATTGTAAATCGTTCCAAGAAAAATTAGATTTAAGTATGCTACAGTCAGGCATTTATTCGGTTCATTTGATATCCGACAGTATAAATTTAAATGGCAAATTAGTTATTTGCAATTAATCCTAATACCACATTGAATAAAAAATCAAAGAGATTTGATAGTTTCTGAAAAGAAATCAATGGTTAAGTTGTTCTTCCAGAAGCTAAAATAAAATATTTGGTAATTTATTTTCGTTTTATTAACAAATCGGCAACAACAAAAGTACTTCCGCCAATATAAATAATATCATTTTTTGAGGCCTCTTTTAGGGCATTCAAATAAGCCTTTTTTACAGTTGAAAAAGATTTCCCTTGCAGTCCCATCTTTTTTGCGGATTCACATAAAACAAGGCTGTCTAAGCCTCTTGGAATTGAAGGTTTGCAAAAATAATATACCGAATTCGTCGGAAAAAGCTTGAGCATCGAATGGACATCCTTATCGTTTACCACCCCCAAAACAAATCTTAACTTATCAT
>CAZJBB010000107.1:0-10562 GCA_964543995.1 uncultured Bacteroidales bacterium | reverse complement strand
GAGTTCACCACGGCTCTGAACACTCTTTCCCTACACGACGCTCTTCCGATCTGCTCATGATGAAGGGTATTCTACGGCTTTATTTTTAGATGCAAAAGAAAAGAAATACATTGATGAAGCCGGTCCGGCTAACTTCTTTGCTATAAAAGATAACACCTATATCACTCCAAAATCCACTTCCATATTACCATCTATCACCAATATGAGTCTTTGCGTATTGGCCGAAGACATGGGTCTCAAAGTGGAAAGACGTCCCATCCCCTTCGACGAACTGGGAAGTTTTGAAGAAGTGGGTGCATGTGGTACGGCTGCGGTAATCAGTCCGATTTGCCAAATTGCAGATAGAGAAACAGGGAAAACCTATAATTATTGCCATAGTGGAGCAGCAGGCCCCATTTCTACCAAATTATACAACCGTTTAAGAGCCATTCAGTTGGGTGAAGAAGAAGACATCTTTGGTTGGAATCTGGTGGTTGAATAATATTGGGAATGAATTAAACCTTAAGGCAAGACTTGGATTTCTGAAGTAATTTCCATGATTTGCTTGTACATAAAGAACACTCCGCAATACCTTTCCTGTGATAAACTGATGGCTTTTTGGAGTTTCTCGACTTCTATATTCGCACCGGAAAATATATAGATTAAATTCATTTTTTTGTAATGTTTTGGATGTTCTTCCGTTAACTCAGCTTCAATTTTAATGTCGAAATGGGTTAATTCAACCTGCATTTTCTTAAGAATAGACACCACATCCATTCCGGTACAGCCTGCCAAAGCGGCTAACATCAATTCTTTAGGACGTGCTCCGGAGTCTTTTCCTCCATTTTCGTTTGAAGCGTCTAAATCAATATTGTGTCCATTTACTTGGCTAGTAAAAGCTAAATTTTCTTTCCAAGTGGTTTCAACTATGTGTTTCATAAAACTTTTTTTATTTACATCATAAAACTAATTACAATAATAACAAATATAAGTCTTCTTTGTTATAAATTTGTAGAAAACTAAATAGGATGAAATACTTAGGATTTTTTTTGATAATGAGTATTCTGTTTTTGCTAGGCTGCAAAAAAGAAGAGCCCGATATGCATAGCCTTCCTACAGGAAATGTACAATTTGTTTTTAATCATACCGTAGATAATGACAGTTTAAAACGTTACTCATTTCTTTACCAAAATGCTGCCGGTAACCCTTATGAAATTGACGATTTGAAGTATTTTATTTCTGGGGTAAGGCTATATTATCAAAGCGGAAAATACATTGAAATAACTAACCCTTCCATTCATTATATAGATTTGGATTATCCTGCAAGTTTAAACTGGAACATCGAAAACAACATCCCCACAGGGCATTATGACTCCATTTCCTTTACTTTTGGTTTAAAAGATGACCAAAACCAATCCAATTTTTTCACCAATCCTCCGGAAATAAACATGTTTTGGCCGGATGCTTTAGGCGGGGGATATCATTTTTTGATGTGCAATGGAAAATGGCGCAAACCGGATAACAGTGTTTCGGGATTTAATTTGCATTTGGGAAAAGGACAAATGTATTCCGGAACCACTCAGAGTCCCGATTCAATTGTTGGGTTTATTAATAATGACTTCAGGGTGCATTTACCCAATTCTTCTTTCTATGTGGTTAAGAACAAAACAACCCAAATTACCTTGAATATGAATATTAATAACTGGTTTTCACAGCCTTATATGTATGATTTTAATTATTGGGGTGCTTCCATTATGCAAAACCAAGCAGCCATGTTTGCTATAAGAGAAAATGGAAGCAGGGTTTTTTCCGTTCAATCTATTCAGTAATTGCACTATGAAATATTTTTCACAATTGTGGGCTTTGGGAAGTTTTCCATTTCTCGAAACATCAAAAACTCGCTATCTAAATTCATTCTTCGGGTTTTCAGAAGTTGAGAATTTGGGCCTTTTTGTAAGCAATTTGAGTACAGACCCTTTATCATTAATTGTTAATTACCAATGTTGCTCTCCATTTCCATATACAAAGTAATCTCGACTATTTTAGTCAGTTCGATAAAATTTGCTTTTGCACCTTTTATTGCGGTTTTATATGGCTTTAATTATATTGAAACCGTGATAATTACTTCAATTGGAGGCGTTTTGGGGATCTTTTTTTTCTATTATTTAAGTAGTTTCATCCTTTGGCTGCATAGGCGTGTTTTTCCTAATCGGAACAATAAGACAAAAAAACCTCCTTCTCTAACAAAAAAGAAATTTACATTTCGAAACAAACTGATTATTCGTTTAAAATCCAATTTTGGGTTAATAGGAATTGCCTTTTTTACACCAATCATCCTCTCCATACCCTTGGGTTCTTTTTTAGCACATCGGTATTATTTAAAAAACAAGCTCGTTTTGCCTCTGATGTTGTCCGGGGTCTTCTTTTGGGCTTTTGTTTTGACTTTTATCGCAAAAATTCTATCAAATTAATTTCATGGAAAACCATTTCGTAATTTGAAATCCTTAATTTTGCACTAAACGCACCCAATGAAATTATTAGTAAAGGAAAATATACGCTTGGCTTTGGGTTCCATCAGAAGCCATTTATTAAGGACTATTATTACTGTACTGATTATTTCTTTCGGAATCATGGCTTTGGTGGGTATTCTTACGGCCATTGATTCTATCAAGTCTTCGATTAGCGATAATTTCACCATGATGGGTTCCAATACTTTCACCATCCGTAACCGTACCCTGAATATTCACATGGGTAAAAAACATAATCATGAAACCAATTACAGAAAAATAACTGTTGATGAAGCACTGCGCTTTAAAGATTTATATAATTTTCCTGCAATAACTTCCATTTCCACTTTTGCAACCGGAACTGCCACGGTAAAATATGAATCGGTTAAAACAAACCCCAATATTGGAATTGCAGGGGTTACTGAAAATTATATTGCCACTTCAGGAATCGAAATTGAAAAAGGAAGAAACTTCACCCCGGTCGAAATCAATTCGGGAGCTAATAATGCCATTATTGGAGGGGAATTGGCAACTACTTTATTTAAGAAGAATGAAGATCCCTTGGGCAAAAGCATTGCCATTGGGCCTACAAAATATACCGTTATTGGAGTATTAAAGGTGAAAGGTTCCAGCATGGGTTTTAGTGGTGATAAAAATTGCTATCTTCCCCTTACAAATGTGCGACAAAATTTTTCTCGTCCCGATATGTCGTTTACCATTAGCGTAATGACAGCCAACGCACAAGAAATGGAAGCAGCAATTGCCGAAGCTTCAGGCATATTCCGTATCATCAGAAAAGTTCCTTTTGGGGATGAAGATGACTTCGAAATCACCAAAAGCGATAATGTGGTTAAAATGCTTATCGATAACCTGAAATACGTTTCCCTAGCAGCTACCATTATTGGATTAATTACCTTGTTAGGGGCGGCCATTGGACTCATGAATATCATGTTGGTTTCTGTAACCGAGCGAACTCGAGAAATTGGAGTAAGAAAAGCCTTAGGAGCCACCAAGCAAATTATCCGCAATCAATTTTTATTCGAAGCCATTGTTATAGGTCAAATCGGTGGTTTTTTAGGAATTGTTTTAGGAATCCTCATTGGGAACCTTATTGGTTTGCTCACCGGGAGTGGTTTCATTATTCCCTGGTTCTGGATTTTCAGTGGCGTCATGCTGTGCTTAATTGTGGGTCTGGCTTCCGGTTTGTATCCGGCCATTAAAGCCTCAAACCTTGACCCAATTGAAGCTTTACGTTATGAGTAGCATTTATTGATTTGATGGAATGCTTGTAAATCCTATGAGTTTATCATAATCGTCCGATTCGCCCCTATAATACACCCAAATATTATAATCGTTTTGTGTTTCGAAGTGATTTCCTTCTATATAAGCGATATCAGCACATTTGGTTCCGGTTTCTAAAACCACATATTGATAATTGTAATAACCTTGCTTAAGCAATAAACGAGTATAGTAACGCTGATGCTTATAATCGTAAGTAAGCTGCGAAGATTTATTATACTGCCAATTACATAAAGATCCCAATAAATACACATTTCCGGTAAAAACAGGGTTGCTCATCGGTAAATTGAAATACACCCAAACATATTCTCCTTCGATATCCGAGTTTCTTCCTTCTTCCGTTTTTAAAAGCAATTTTCCGTTAATGTCATCGTCCGTTTCGTACACCTTATACGTTCGTCTTTCGTCGGGTTTTAAAAATACGTGATATGAACCACTATCAAAATCGACTCTTAATACCCTGTCGGTGTTGTGTTTAATGCTTTTTAAGTCGATGTGTCGGAATTCATTTCCTCCATCAAAAAGGTTTTCAGCTTCAAAGACATAGTCCACCGTATTCCCTTTAAGCATAGAGGGTTTAAGATCATGAGTACAATCCTTTCTTCCGTTTTGAGTTACAAAAACTTTAAGCGATTTAGCCGGAGCATCTATTCTATAATTTCCAAGATTTAAAGAAAAATTGACCTCCTGTTTGTATTTTCTTTCTTCTATCAACTTGGTTTGTTTAGCACTTCCTTGAATACCAATGGAAGGTTCCAATACCCAAAATTTCTTCATCATCACTATTTTTTCCGGGTCGTTATCTTCGTATACAATAACAAAATAGCATCCTGAACGAAGGATTTTGCAATTTTCGTTTGGGAAAACTGTATTATAATGAACATATTTTTCAGTAGTATTAAATGAAAATGCATATTCGGTGATTTCAAAGTCTGCAAAACCATCCATATACTCATTTTTAAGCAGTTTCGAAGGCAAACCATCGGCATTGCAATGCAATAATGTATATCGGTATTTTTTTAAATTGGAACCCAATTCATCGAAAGATAATTTGAGCGTTTCACTGCCATTTAAAACAAGGATAGGCATGGAAAGCTCGAAGCCCGATTTGCAAAATACTGCGGATTTTATTTGATCCGAGTAAATACCATCTTCATAAGGAATATAGGTTTTGCTATAATAATCCGAATCGTCAGGGCTTACCCTCTCAGGTTTGCTATAGCAACTTACATGATGGGTATTTGAATAAATCAAGTTGACCCAGCTTGTTAAAATAACAGTAAGCATACATATAATAACGACTTTCAACCTGAGTTTCTCAATTTTCATGGCAGTAAAGAATACTTTCTATGCCAAAAGTAGTAATTTTTCATCAGTACCATTTACTCCTTTTGATATTGCATGAAATTTCTAGTTTAGCCCAAGTATCCTTTTTCAATCAAAGTATAAGCTATAAATCAAATTTCAAAAGCGCCAAAACAATATGTGTTTTTGAGCACAATGTGAAATGATTTTGGGAACATTAATTTATACCCACAGCATTATCTCAAACTTTTGTGTCAAAATATTCAATTTATTCTTTACTTTGCTGACAAAAAGATTCATGATCAACCAACATTTAATCAATCCTCGCTCCATAGTTGTTATTGGTGCCTCGAACGAGACAAGTAAACCGGGTGGGAAAATTCTGAAAAATTTAATTGATGGAGGGTATAAAGGGAAGCTCTATGTTGTGAATCCAAAGGAAGATTTGGTTCAAGGAATTCAGAGTTTTAGAGATTTAATTGATTTACCCCAAGCGGATTTGGCTATTATTGCCGTGGCTGCGAAATATTGCCATGTTACGGTAGATATACTTGCTCATCAAAAAGGAACCCGTGCCTTTATTATCCTTTCTGCGGGCTTTAGTGAAGAGAGCAAAGAGGGTAAAATTCTTGAGAAAAAAATTGTTGCCGAGATAGATAAAGTTAACGGGTGCTTGATTGGGCCCAATTGTGTTGGTATTTTGACGCCAAACCATCATAGTATTTTCACTTATCCCATTCCACAGCTTGACCCCAAAGGATGCGATTTTATTTCCGGATCGGGTGCCACCGCATGCTTCATTATGGAGGCCGGAATCCCTAAAGGTTTAAAATTTGCAAATGTATTTTCTGTAGGGAATTCTGCCCAAATGGGCGTGGAGGAAATTTTAGCCTATCTAGATGAATCTTTCGACCCCGAAACCAGTTCCAAAGTAAAATTATTATATATAGAAAATGTTCGGAAACCGGAAAAATTATTAAAGCACGCCAGTTCTCTCATTCGGAAAGGATGCAAAATTGCGGCTGTAAAAGCCGGTGCCTCGGAAGCCGGAAGCCGCGCCGCATCCTCACACACAGGCGCATTGGCGAGCTCCGACGTTTCAGTTAAAGCTCTGTTCGATAAAGCCGGGATTGTTCGATGTTACGGAAGAGACGACTTAATTTCCGTGGCATCCGTTTTTATGAATAAAGCCTTAAAAGGAAACAATATTGCCGTAGTTACCCATGCTGGGGGTCCTGCAGTCATGCTTACAGATGCCCTTTCAAATGGTGGACTGAATGTGCCCCATATTGAGGGAGAAAAAAGCGAAGAATTGCTTTCTAAATTATTTGGAGGATCATCGGTGGCAAATCCTATTGATTTTTTAGCCACAGGAACCGCAGAACAATTGGGAATTATTATTGATTATGTGAATGATTATTTTGATTCCATTGATGGAATTGTAGTTATTTTTGGAAGTCCTGGCTTATTTCCTGTATATGATGTTTACCGTGTTTTGGACGAAAAAATGAAAACCAGCCGAGTTCCTATCTTCCCTGTATTACCTTCTATTGTCACCGCAAGAGAAGAAATCAAGGAATTTATTTCAAAAGGACATATAAATTTTCCTGACGAAGTCACTTTAGGAAATGCACTGTCACGCATTTGGAACACACCGCTTCCAAGTGAATTGATACCAAATAATTTTAATATTGATAAAATCGCTATTCGAGAAGTTATTGCCCATGCAGAGGACGGATATTTATCACCGGAAAATGTGAGCATTTTATTGGATGCTGTTGGCATACCCAGAGCGGAAGAAAAAGTGGTTACTTCCTCAGAGGAAGCATTACAAGCTGTAAAGGATTTAGGCTTTCCGGTGGTCATGAAAGTGGTTGGGCCGGTTCATAAATCGGATGTGGGCGGAGTGGTTATTAATGTAAGTTCTACCGAACAAGTGGAAAATGAATTCAACAGAATGATGCTGATTAAAGATACGGTTGCCATTCTGATTCAAAAAATGCATAAAGGCATTGAACTTTTTGCGGGTATTAAAAAGGAAGACACCTTTGGTCATTTAATTATGTGCGGCTTAGGGGGTATTTTTATCGAAGTTTTAAAAGATGTATCCGTTTCCCTCATCCCTGTATCAAAACCCGAAGTAGAAAAAATGCTTAAAAATCTGAAAGCATATAAAATGATTCAAGGGACCCGAGGTATGAAAGGGGTTGACGAAAATGCATTTGTTGAAATCATTCTTCGATTGAGCGAATTGGTTACTTATGCTCCGGAAATATCGGAAATGGACTTAAACCCATTGTTAGGAAGTCCTGAAAGTGTGGTTGCTGTGGATGCCCGTATTCGAATAGAAAAAATAGTTACCCATTAATGTTACTGGTATATTCTTCCAAAATCACCAACAGAACTCTGTATATTATTGAATTTATTTTCAATAAGATAATAGGCTTATCGGCCCGCTTGACAGACTCTATGGAAGAATTCAATACTTATGAGGGACCAAAACTAAACTACTCTCAACATCCCATTGAAAATGAGCTTTTTATTTATGCGTCCGGGTTGTTATTTGAACACCAAATAAAGGTATTTGAAGCCCCGGTGGGGGAATCCGATGGAACACCGGTGTTGTTTCCGGTTCACGACCCTCAATCGTGCTTAACTTTCGATATTTTTTCGGCTTCCTTTTTTTTAATTAGTCGATACGAAGAGTATTTACCTTCCATAAAGGATCGCTTAGGTCGTTTTGACCCTAAAGGAAGCGTTGCCTATAAAAATGGATTCCTTCAAAAGCCCATGGTAAATGTTTGGGCACAAATGCTAAAAGACATTCTTAAATGGAAATATCCCAATTTGATTTTCCGTTCAAGCAAATTTGTACATATTCCTACCATCGACATTGATTTAGCTTGGGTTTATAAAAACAAAGGTTTAATAAGAACTTTGGGTGGACTATATAAATCCATGGCAAAACGGAATTTCAAGGAAATAGCTTCAAGGCTAAAAGTTATTTTCAATAAGGAAATTGATCCCTTTGACTCCTATGATTATATATTGGCAAAACAAAAAGAATATGATTTTGATCCCATTTTTTTCTTTTTACTTGCCGATTATGCAGAATTGGATAAAAACACACCCGTAAATAACTCAGAATTTCAATCTTTAATAAAAAAAATAAGTGATTATGCTTTGGTGGGCATTCATCCATCGTATGCTTCAAATACAGAACCTTCTAAAGTTGGAATTGAAATCTCCAGACTTTCCGAAATCTTGAATAAAGAAATTACGGATAGCCGACAACATTTCTTAACGTTAAATTTACCTTATACATACAAAAACTTAATTACATTTGGGGTACTTAATGATTACTCTATGGGATATCCATCAGAAATTGGGTTTAGAGCCAGTACTTGCACTCCTTTTCCATTTTTTGATATGGAAATGGATAAGCCAACACAACTTATCATTCACCCCATTGCTTTTATGGATGGCACCTTAAAAGACTATTATCAAATTGAAGCAACCTCAGCAATAAGCTACATAAAACCTTTATACGAACTATGCCAATCCTTGAATGGAACCTTTATTAGTTTATGGCACAATGAATCTTTAAGTGAAACCGGAAGATGGCAAGGTTGGAGAGCTGTATTTGAAGAAACTTTATTATTTGCCCAATGATCAAATTTGTTAAACATGATGAAATTGATTATTCCAAATGGGATGCTTGTATTGATAATGCTGTAAACAAAATTATATATGCCTATTCATGGTACCTCGATGCAATATGCGAAGAGTGGCATGCATTAATTGAGGATGACTATGTGTCTGTTTTGCCCTTGCCAACCCGAAAAAAAATTATTTTCCGATACACTTTTCAACCTTTTTTTGCTCAACAATTAGGTGTTTTTTCACAAAAGCTCTTATATGTCGACAAGGTTCAAAACATGCTTTCCGAAATCCCATTATCCTATTCCATAATTGATATCAAACTGAACCAACAATGTCCATTTGATTACCAAAGGTATGTCAGTAAAAAGAACATCAACGTTATACTTGATTTAAATAAGGATTATGATTCTTTGGTAGGCAATTATTCTTCAAATACCATTCGCAACATAGAGGATGCTCACGATAAATCATTGAGCATAACTGAAAAGGTTGAACCCAAGGAAATCATTGATTTGTTTAGAAAAAATAAAGGCCAAAAAGTAAAAGCGCTAAAAGACGAAAATTACGCCACCCTGCTTAATTTAATGAATATATTAATCGAAAAAGGGAAAGCAATCCTTCTTGGAGTTGAGGATAAAGACAAAAATCTGCTAACTGCCGCGTTTTTTATTAAACATCCCAATCGGTTTATTTTTCTTTTTTCAGGAAACAGCGAAAAAGGACGAGAGTGTAAATCCATGTTTTTTTTAATCGACAGCTTCATAGAAAAACATGCTAACAGTGGTTATTTGCTTGATTTTGAGGGGTCAAACGACAAGGGTTTGACACGTTTTTATGCAGGATTTGGTGGTAGAAAAACCGCTTACTATACTTATTTAGTCAATCGCTTAATTTTTCCCTTTAATCTTTTTTATGCTATATACCGCAACAACAGTTAGTTTAAGTACAAGATAATTACTTTTGAATTCTACAGTTAAAATTCTACCTATAAATTTCATGAAAATATTTTACTATTCAATTAGTTTTAGCTTATTTTTTTTACATTTGAAAAATATTAAAAAAACCCATCTATGATATATAACTTGGGCGAAAGCAATTCCTTGATTAATGAATATATTTCAGAAGTTAGAGACTCTACTATTCAGGCAGATAGCTTGAGATTCAGAAAGAACCTTGAACGTTTGGGGCAAATTTTTGCTTACGAGATTAGCAAAAAGCTTGAATATCAGAGCAAAGAAGTCACCACTTCACTTGGAGTTGCCGAAATAAATGTGCTTGCCAAACAACCGGTGCTTGCCAGCATTCTCCGAGCCGGATTGCCTTTTCATCATGGGTTTTTAGATTTTTTCGATCATTCCGACAATGCTTTCATCTCAGCATATAGGCGCCATCATAAAAGTGGAAAATTTGATATTCAAATTGAATATATTTCTTGTCCTCCCTTGCAAGACCGCACTCTCATTCTTATTGACCCCATGCTGGCAACAGGAAACTCACTGGTGTTATCGTTGAAGCAATTATTGACCTATGGAACTCCTGTTCATACACACATTGTTTCCATTATTTCCAGCTTACAAGGAATTGAATATCTTAAAAGAAATTTGCCCGGAAATAAATTCAGCTTATGGACCGGAGCCATCGACGATGAACTTACCGCCCAATCATACATTGTACCCGGTTTAGGCGATGCCGGTGATTTAGCCTTCGGGAACAAAAGAAAAGAAGAATTGGTTTAATTTTTTTATTCCGGAACCTATAATACCGTTTGCATATATGTAATGGTCCAATCTTCGCTAAGCTCGATTGACC
>CAZJBB010000106.1:0-10595 GCA_964543995.1 uncultured Bacteroidales bacterium | reverse complement strand
AGATAGCTTCAGGTGACTGGAGTTCAGACGTGTGCTCTTCCGATCTAAAAACGCTAAAGGAAGCGAAAGTTTTGAATTGTATAATGGCATAGGTCAATCCATTTGGGCAGGGAGAGAAATTGAAAAGCAAGACTTCTCTTACTTAAAGTCTGGAATGTACTTTTTGAAAATCAACAATCAGCAAAATCAACAATCCTTTAAAATCATTAAACAGTAAATCAATAATATAATCACAAAAAATCAATTCGCATGAAATCATTTGTATTATCTCTTTTTCTATTAATCTGTGTGGGTGAGTGGTCAAATGCTCAAACCTACAATGAAGTGTTGGGACGACCCACAAATAATTCAATAACCGTCAGCGTGATGTTCAATCAGGTTGTAAATGTGTATATAGAATATGGCACGGTTTCAGGTACTTATCCAAATACTACTTCTACCATTACCAGTACATTAAACACCCCCGATGAAATCGACTTAACGGGTCTAGTTGCAAACACTAAGTATTACTATAGAACGCGTTATCGTTTAAATGGCAGCAGTGGTACGTTTTCGGCAAGTCCTGAGCATTCGTTTTACACCCAAAGAGCTCAAGGCAGTACCTTTACCTTTACAGTTGAAGCCGATGTTCACTTATATGATAAAAAAGGAGTGTATAATGAATACATGATTTCATTAGCCAACCAGGCTAAAGATAAGCCTGATTTCATGCTCGATTTAGGGGATACTTTTGGAGATGACCATGACCCGTCACTAAGTTCCAACACTTCCGATTCCTTACATAAACTATATCGACCCATATTAGGCAGTCTTTGTCATTCCATTCCTTTTTATTTCTGTATAGGAAACCACGAAGGAGAAAAGGATTATTATCTGCATCAAACCCCACCTAACAATATGGCGGTTTATGCAACTTTGTGGCGGAAATTTTACTATCCAAATCCATACCCTAACAGCTTTTATTCCGGAAATACCGATGTTGAACTCTATGGAATCGGAAACCCCGAAAATTATTATTCATGGACATGGGGGAACGCATTATTTGTAGTAATGGATGTATATCGTGACGATTGTGATACTTCCGCTAAACCACAGAAATGGAATTGGTCTCTCGGTCTTCCTCAATACACTTGGTTAAAAAACACCTTAGAAGGAAGTACAGCACAATATAAATTTGTGTTCGCTCACCATGTTTCCGGTGAAGGAAGAGGTGGAATCAATCAAGCGAAGTTGTATGAATGGGGTGGATATGAAAACAATGGTACCACTTATGGATTTACCACACAAAGACCCGGTTGGGCAAAACCCATTCATCAATTATTTGTGGATAATGGAGTCAACATTTTCTTCCAAGGGCACGACCATTTATTTGCCCATGAAGTAATGAATGGGGTTACCTATCAAGAGGTTCCCATGCCCTCCGACTCAACCTATAACCTTGGAATGTTGGCAAATGCTGATGCTTATGTTTCTGACACCATTCCAGGTTCCGGTCATTTAAGGGTAACGGTTTCTCCTGCCTGTGTTCAGGTTGATTTTGTTCGTGCTTATTTGCCTGCAGATACTCTTAGTGGTGTGCATCACAATAGAGAGGTAGCATTCACCTACACTATTGGTAATTGTTCCACCGGAATTGAAAACCCAGTTCAAAAGGAAAACATTAAGGTATTTCCAAATCCTACTAAGGGGATCATAAATATAAATACCGAAGCACCAAAAGATTACGACCGTCCAATTTCCCTTACAAATATGATTGGGCAAACCATAATTTCCGATTATATGCCAAAAGGAGATACCCATTTGCAATTCAATTCCTCGGAACTTCCGGCAGGTTTATACTTCGTGAAGGTTTTTGATAAAACCAATTATAATGTCTTTAAAATTACAGTGGTAAAATAAGTTCTCAATAACAAACTTTAAGTCAAAATGAAAAAAATCATCCTTCTCCTTTTGGTTGGTTTGGCTATATGTCAAGCAAATGCACAAAAGCTTTTAAAATTTAAACTTCCCGAAACTGGTCAAAGCATAAGCTATACTACCACTCCAGGCGAGGATGCCGATTACTTAAGCAATCCTATTTCTTTAAGAAACAATGGAAATGGAACCGTTACCGATTATAATACCGGTTTGATGTGGCAAAAAGTAGATGGCGGTGAAATGATATTCGAAAATGCTGCTACATACTGTAATGGTCTTACTTTAGGTGGTTATACCGGATGGAGGCTACCAACGGGGATTGAGTTAATGAGTATCAATAATTTTAGTCATGTAAATCAAGCCTTGGATACCAATTATTTTACCAAAACCCTTGCTGAATATTGGTGGACCAGCGAAAAACGAGTAGATGACACCACTTATATTTGGGTTGTAAATGGAGGAGGAGGAATAGGTGCGCACCCAAAATCAGAAACGGTTAGTGCTGGGGGTACAAAGAAAATTCACGTTCGTGCGGTAAGAGATTTGTATTCCACCACCTTTTCTGTGCCTCATTTTACAGATAATGGAAATGGAACTGTACGCGATAACTATACTGGACTTACTTGGCAAAAAACGCCTGCCACCAATACCATGACGTGGGAAGAAGCCTTGGCTTATTGTAACACTTTTACCTTGGCAGGAAAATCAGACTGGCGTTTACCCAATGTAAAAGAACTACAGTCTTTAAACGATCCCAGCATCATAAACCCTTCTTTTAACACCAGTATTTTTTCAGGTTTAACGGTTGGCGATTATTGGTCTTCAACTACTTTAAATCAATCTCCTACCATCGCTTGGGACATCAATACCCAATACGGAATCGTAACCCAACATCTCAAGACCTTAAGCGAAAAAGTATTATTGGTTAGAGGGGGACTGGATAATTTCGACCTAAACATTACCGACGTATTAATTCCGGGCGACACTTTCAGTATGGGTGATCACTTTGGTTTTGTCGATCCCAACCATCCAAGCGATGAATTACCCATACATTCCGTTAAAGTGGATACTTTTTACATGGCTAAAACGGAAACCACCAACCAACAATTTTTAGCCTTTCTAAACTCCTATTTATTAAGTGGTCGAATTTCTGTACAAAACAACAAGGTGTATCTTAGCGGAGACACCAACATTCTTTGCTATACGCATCAGTATCAGCCTTGGTATAGCATTAGCTACAGCAACAATACTTTTTCTATGTATGATTTCAGGGCTTATCACCCTATGGTGGGTGTGATGTGGTACGGTGCTGCAGTTTTTTGCAATTGGTTGAGTACCCACAATGGCTTAGACTCCTGTTATAACTTAAGTACGTGGAGTTGCGACTTTGCCAAAAACGGATATCGACTTCCCACAGAAGCGGAATGGGAATGGGCGGGCCGAGCAGGGCATAGAAATCCCTATTATAATTATGTTTGGGGAAATGATGTAGATAAAACCAAAGCAAACTGGGACAGTTCTGGCGATCCTTATGAAGGAGGAGACTCTACTTATTATCCATTTACCACGCCGGTAGGGTTTTATGATGGAGCCCTTAAACAAAAAGCTGATTTTAACTGGCCTTCCAATGTAACCACTTATCAAACCGGAAACGGGGCGAATTCTTACGGCTTGGTAGATATGGCCGGAAATGCTTGGGAACTCCTTAACGATTGGTACGGACAGAACTATTATAGTTTGAGTCCTTATGACAACCCAAAGGGGCCTACATCAGGTTTTATAATGCCGGATGGCAAGCAATATCATGGAATGCGGGGCGGAAATTGGTATAATGGAGATATTGTGAGTGGGGTTAGTGATGGACACTCCCGAGTTTCAAACAGAAATCCTTCTTATTATCGTGGGCCTCAAGATCCAAATCATCCATGGTATCATGTGGGTTTCAGAGTGGCTCGGAAATTTACAGGAATAAACACTTCACTAAATGAAGTAAGACCTTCTGAAATTAAATTTCAAAATTATCCCAACCCTTTTAACCAAAGCACCCAAATTAGCTTCAATTTACCCAAAGCTTCTTTTGTAACCTTGAAAATTTTCAACGCTCAAGGTCAAGTGGTGGCTACTTTGGTAAATGAAAAGCTGAATGGTGGAGCTCAATTATTTACTTGGAACGCATCCTCTTTCTCTGCCGGAATGTATTCATGTCAACTTCAATTCGACAACAATTTACTAACTCAAAAAATGTTGATACTAAAATAAAACACAAAACCATGAAAAAAACAATTTTTACTTTCTTACTATTCTTTGCTTTAGCTATTACAATGGCTCAGGAAAGTTTTATGGTTCCCACCGAAACCAGATACTGGGATGCTGCCAATAGCGAAAATGGTTACACGCTTTTTGGTACCCGTGGAACCTCATATTTAATTGACATGGAGGGACATGTTATTCATACTTGGAATTTAGGAACCAATCCACGATTTACTGATGCCGGGACGTTGTTGGATGCGGTTGGTGGCAATCCAAGCAATTCAAATGTATGGAAAGAACTCGACTGGAACGGAAATGTGGTTTGGCAATACACCGAAACCCGCGCAGGTTATTATCCTCATCATGATTTCGCGAAAATTTATAATCCTAAGTTAGGCGATTCTACTTTTATTTATATAGCCAATAAAGACTTAACGGCTCAACAATGCTTGGATGCCGGATGTGCTGCTACCGGGAATTATACAGGAGCCCAAATGGATGTCGTTGTGGAAGTAAATCGTCAGGGGACGGTTATTTGGGAGTGGTGGTTTTTTAATCATATGGTGCAAGATATTGATAACTCCAAGCCTACTTATGGCATTATAAAAAACAACCCCGGAAAAATCAATATGAATTTAGCTGGCAATCCTGTACAAAAAGATTGGATGCATTGTAATTCTTTGGACTACAACCAAGATTTGGACATGATTGTAATCAATTCTGTTCATGGAGAGTTTTATGTTATCAACCACGGGGCTACTTTTATTCCAAACAATCCGGATAGCAGTAAGACCCTTGCTGCCAGCACTTTGGGGGATTTTTTATACCGTTTTGGCGATCCTGCTAAATACAATCAAGGCACTGCCCCATCAGTACTTGCCAATTGGGAGAAATCCACTGCCGGACATAAACAAATGGGTGGCGCTCATGATGTACAATGGATTAAATCGGGCTTACCGGGAGCCGGACATTTTATGATTTTCAACAATGCTGAAAATCTTTTTGAGTTAACACCCCAATCCTATATTTATGAAATTAATCCTTACTTAGATTCCAATGGAACCAATACCGGCCATTTTGTTAATCCTCCATTAGCAGGGTACAATATTGTAAGTTCACCGGATCAAAACTTGATGAAAGAAAAGAAAAATGTATCGAAGCAAATTGTTTGGAGGTTTTCTAGCAAAAACAATACTTCATTCTACAGTACTATTGGTTCCAGTGCCCAACGTTTACCCGGTGGAAATACGCTAATCTGCTCAATGAACGATGGGCATTTCTTTGAAGTAAAACCCAGCGACACTTCTATAGTTTGGGAGTATATCAATCCCATGACCAGAGATGGGGTGAAAAAAATAAAAGTGGATAATTATCCAACTTATAACGGAGTTTTTAGAGCGTATCGTTATTTTAATACCCATCCGGCATTGGTCGGACATGATTTAACGCCGGGAAGCACCATGACAACTTCCACACCCAATTATTATACTCCGGCAGATCTTACTTCGGCTAAAAGTGAAGATTATTTAAAACCGAATGATATTTTGAACCAAAATTATCCCAACCCTTTTGCAAACAGCACCAATATTGATTTTGAAATTTCAGAAACCAAGCAAATAAGCCTTGACGTATTCGATTTCTCCGGAAATTTAGTGAAAACATTAGTGAATACGCTTTATTCCCAAGGAAAATACACCCTTACTTGGGATGGAACCAATACCAGTAACCAGAGGGTTGCAAGCGGCATGTATTTTTATATACTCAAAGCCAATAACGTACAAATTACCAAAAAAATGATATTAATTAAATAATAAGGAGATAACAAATGAAACTAAGTTCAATTTTTAAATCAATAATCTTATTGCTGATTATCAGCCAATCAGGATTTAGTCAAACCCAAACCATGGGGGTTTTTATCAATGATACCACTAAAGTTTTTAATGGGTACACCTTGTTCGCTCCAAAGCAATATACAAGAACGTATTTAATTAATAATAAAGGACAAAAAGTTCATGAGTGGTCAGCAAGTACCAATGCCCCAGGTCAGGCTGTTTATTTATTAGATAATGGTAATTTGCTTAGAACATGTATGATACAGGGAAACTTAGGCACCGGTGGAGGCGAAGGTGGAAGGATAGAAGAATATAATTGGAACGATAGTTTGGTTTGGTCTATGAATTATTCAACCACTACGTATATGCAGCATCACGATATTAAAAAACTTCCGAATGGAAATATCATTATGTTGGTGGTTGAAAAAAAGATGATGGCAGAAATTGAAGCTGCCGGATTTGATACCTCAAACTTCCAACCCGATGTTCAACAACATGGTTTTATGCTCCCCGATGCCATTGTTGAAGTTCAACCTACTTATCCTTCCGGAGGAACCGTTGTTTGGTCGTGGCATGTTTGGGATCATTTAATTCAAACACACGATGCCACTAAGTTAAATTATGGGGTACCCTCTTCTCACCCGGAGCTTATTGATGCTGCCGGCGACCATAAGGTACTTCCGGCTTTTTGGAATCACATGAATTCTATCGATTACAATCCTTCCCTAAACCAAATTGCCGTGAGCGTTCGAGGTAGTAGCGAAGTGTGGATTATCGATCATAGTACAACCACCGCTCAGGCAGCCAGTCACGCCGGCGGCGTGCATGGAAAAGGAGGCGACTTGCTATACCGGTGGGGAAATCCAATTTGTTATGGTTTAGGTACAGCAGCCGATGGAAAATATTTCCAACAACACGATGTGGAATGGATAAAACCGGGTTGCCCGGGTGCGGGTGATTTGCTGTGCTTTAATAATGGTTTAGGAAGAAATTATTCTTCAGTTGACCAAATTACGACACCTGTTGACGGAAGTGGCAATTATACCTATGTTACCGGAACACCATAC
This sequence comes from uncultured Bacteroidales bacterium, assembly GCA_964543995.1. Classification (GTDB taxonomy): domain Bacteria; phylum Bacteroidota; class Bacteroidia; order Bacteroidales; family CAIXTV01; genus CAIXTV01. The sequence continues at coordinate 3,529 of CAZJBB010000106.1, read as the reverse complement.
GGACCAACGTCTTTGACATGGACTTACGTAGCAAACCCTCCCGCTTCACTTTTTGCTCATGATATTTCAGGAGCTCAACGTTTACCCAATGGCAATACCATTATTTGTGCCGGGCCCAATGGTAATTTATACGAAGTTACAGCCACAGGTGAAGTTGCTTGGCATTATGTTAACCCTGTTGACAATAACGGCCCTTTGACACAATTTGATTCCATACCCCACAATCCGGTTCGTCCTGAAGAAACCATGAATTCGATTTTCAGGGTGTACAAGTATCCCCCAACATACGCTGCATTTACGGGAAGGGATTTAACACCGGGAGGAATGATAGAACTTTATCCAAGTGCAGTAAATGAAAATAAAACATCTAGCTTGCAAGTATATCCGAACCCATTTGAAAACAAAATAAACCTTAAGGGAACTTCAGGAAATGAAAGTTTTGAATTAACAAATATGCTTGGGCAAACTCTATGGTCAGGAAAACTGATTCAACATCAGGATTTTTCTTATCTAAAAAAGGGTGTTTATTTCTTGAAAATAAATAATCAAAATGCAAATCAAACCATTAAGCTTTTAAAGAATTAATTTTGCTTATTAAGCCTTAAACCCATAAATCCCGAAAGCGATGCATTTCGGGATTTGTTTTTTGTAAAAAGCGGGCCCACATAAAAAATATATCGTTAAGCCGACTTTTCTATTACCCAATTGAAAATCTTTAGTGCAATGTAATAGAATTAGTCCAAATCAGGGACGCGAAAATTGGATTATTACAAATATTCAACCGGATTATAAATCAATGAATAAATGTTTATTTCAACAAAAATTACTCTTTGAATTTGCTGATGTACTGATTTAGGTTTTTAATGCTGCTTTCGAATGTGAAAGCATTGCTAACCAAATAATATTTGTTTTTGTCGACGGTTTTGCCATAAGCAAACTTGGCAAAGTCGAGTTTTGTGTTCTCAAAACTGAATAATTTAATAATTTCAACCACTTGGTCGCAGGTAAGCCAGTTTGAGGATGTGGCTTGTTTAGCAATTTCTAACTTGGTATTTTCAAAAGATTTGCTATCAATGGACATTTTGAGCTGATGAAAATCTTCGTTATTCATTGCCTTTGATAACAAATTGTTGTTGTTTTCATTGTTGCCTTGAGAGTGATGATGATTGTGGTCTTCGTTATGATTATAATTTCCGTTATTGTTTGAGTTGTAGTTGTTTCCGTTATTGTTATAATTGGAATTGTTGTTTCCGTTATGATTGTAATTATTATTGTTATTCCCGTTGTTGTTATTGTTTGGATTGTTTAATGGGGTTTTACTAGAAATTACAAATTTATTAGCCTTATCAATCATGGCTTCAATAGTAAATCCTCCCGGTATATTAATGGTCCCGTTGAAAATGATGCTGGTGTTGTATTGGTGCCCATATTGCGGACCTTTTTTTGTGACTTTTAAACTGTGATTTCCAGGTTGAAGTTCTTTGGAAATAAAATAATTGGTCGTGTTTTTATATTGTACATTATCCAAGGTAACCACAAAATATTCATTGTTAAAGACCTTGAGTTTTAAAATTGAAGGAGCAGCATTTGCACTAAAAGCACTTAAAATGCTCACCATGATCAGGATAAATGTGTGTTTTTTCATAATTAAAGCAAATAATAGGTATATAATTCAATCAAATCAGATTCAATTTGTATGCCAAAAGTAATAAAGAAAATAAAACAGAAAGATGTTTACACTATTAAAACGAAGGATTGATAGTGGTCTTACATTTGTTTTTCAAACTAAATTGTTTGGAAATACTTAGCGATACAGAATACAAATTGGCAAATTGCTTTCCATTGTAGCTTCTAAAAAAAGGAACATCCACTGCAAGTGCGGTACTCCAACCTTTATAAACCGTATAGCTTATTTGAGGTGAAACTAGAAAAATGCTTCCTCCGGTATTGTTGTCTTGGGTTTTATCGGGTTTGGTATCCTTGGTTCGAAATTCATTTCTAAATTGCAAAACTCCCATTAAATTTTTGTCTAAGGTGGTGGTGATAAATAGAGAAGAAAACAAAGTGTTCCCGAATTGGTAACTTTTATCATTCACCATGTTATATTCATATCTATTGACCAAAATCAGTCGAAAACTTTGAGAAGGGAATTTCTTTGACAAAAACGAATGAAATACAAGTCCATAAGCGCCTGTGGAAGGTTGAATATCAATAGAATAACCACCGGTATATACAGGGTCTATTGGAAAAGGAAATTTCAAGCCCAAACCTGCGGTATATTCCAAATTTATGGAAGGTTTATTGAAAAGGTTATATTTCAAAGAAAGAACGCCATTGGATAAACCAGTTCCAATAATGGGATTATCGGGCAATAATTTATACACTTGTTTTTTGCTGAGAAAATATCCAAATTCTAACTCTGCCGTTAGCCTTCTTGAGATGCCATAACCAAATACAGTCCCAATGGAATTAAAATAGGCATTTTGAAGACTTCCAATCGGAACAATTTTATCTCCTTGATAATAATCTTCAGAATAACTATGGCGAAAAAAAGCGGTTACTCTTAAATTGGATTTTTCAACAATACCCACATTTGCTGAACTGCCAAAAGAGCTGCCACCGGAGCAGCACTGAGCGAAGCCGTTACTTGTAATCAACAATACAGCTAAAAAAGAAATTATTTTTTGCATGTTATGGATTGAACGATTTAACCGAAATGGTTTTTGATGCGGAATTAGAGGCATTGTCAGTCACAGTGCACTTCACTGTAAATACATCGGAATGGCAAATGGTAAAATTTACAGTTGCGCCGGTTCCGACAATATTTCCGGTAGATTCCCAAGTATACGTGAGGTTGTCACCGGTGGCAACGGCATCTATTTTAAGTAAAGCATTTACGGCAACAGAATCGGCTTCTGCAGTTAAACTAGAAAAAACCAAGGGCGTTGTTGTGGCTTTATCTTTTTTACAGGAAACAATAAAAAGGCTCAAAAAGAGCACTGGGAATAATAATTTGACTTTCATTGTAGGTTTATTTGTTTGAAATAATATTATTTAAATACAAATATACAAAGCAATTTGTTAAAACAACTCTTTTTTTATTAATTTAACGTTTTAAAGTCTTTATTTTAAAGAACTTGTGAAGATTGCGATTACTTTGATTAAAGTTGTATGGTGTTTTTTCATAATCAAAAAAGGTTTTACTCTTGTAAACAGCTGAAAATTCTTCAATAATAAAGAAAAAGCAAACGGTTTGAGACATACATAATCCATACAAATAAGCCAAAGAACTTAATTTTGGAATTTCCTGTCTATAGAAATTTCTCATGAGAAAAAACGTTTTATTTATAGTCAATATTGTCGTTCTTGTTCTTTGCTGATATCTTTTTTATTTTTTGCAACGCAAAGCATATCAATACGTAAAATAATTATTGCAGAGTGAGTTTCAAACTTATGGTACATATATCAGATTACCATATAATGGTCCCCAAAAATTAGACAGCAACTATTGTCACAAAAATGAGTACAA
>CAZJBB010000105.1:0-10717 GCA_964543995.1 uncultured Bacteroidales bacterium | reverse complement strand
GTGGGCCCACCTGGACTTGAACCAGGGACCTACTGATTATGAGTCAGTTGCTCTAACCAACTGAGCTATAGGCCCTGAGAAATCTATTGCAAAATTAGGAAAAAGTCGTTAATTTGCAAAAAAATATTTTATATGATTGCACTTTCCGATTATGATGCCCTGATATTTGACTTTGGAGGGGTTATATTAAACATAGACTTTTCTCTTACCTACGAAGCTTTTAGAAAACTGGGAGTATTTTCTCCACAGAAATTCACCGTGGAATCGCAAAGAATCAATTTATTTATTGAATTTGAAAAGGGAAACCTATCCCCACAGCAGTTTAGAAATGAGATCAGGAGAAACTCGGGCTTCCCAATCTCAGACCAAGACATAGATGAAGCATGGAATGCATTATTGCTGGATACGAAAATGGAAAAACTATCTTTACTAAAAGCTTTGGGTTCAAGAATTCCGTTGTATCTGTTGAGCAATTCTAACCAAATACACTACGACCATTATATTTCTTATATCCAATCGGAGTTTCAAGTGGATTTTGAAAAGTTGTTTCAAAAAGCGTATTTTTCATTTCGAATGCAATTGATAAAACCAGAACCGAAAATCTACCAATACCTTATCGATGCGCACAACCTCAACCCCAAAAGAACCTTATTTATTGATGATACCCTGGAAAATATGGAAAACGCACAAAAAGTTGGATTACAAACCCATTGGTTAAGGGAGGGAGAAGATATTTGTAGCTTGTTTGAAATTAACGACTAGGAAAAGAAAACGAATGTTACAAAAAATCAGCGGAAAATGAAGTTCCAAAATCTTTATTGGCATAATGCCTGATGTCAGGAAAGAGGTGTTGAATTATAAACTTAAAATTTGATCACAAATCATGAAAGAACTTTTGAGATCACAAATTTTTTAGATTTTCCGTTTTTTTTGAATTTAATAAAACAAACATTTCTGCGGCATCACAAAAGCGATATTCATTTAATTCTATAAGTTCTACACTTTTTAATTCGAATTCAGCAGTAGAGAAAGAAGCCGTAACATTTTCATCCTTAAACAGATAACTATCTCCATCCAACCATAGAGATTGAATTTTTTCTCCTTTTTTCTTGAATATCTTAGTCGAAGATTCGAGATAAAACGCATTTACTTCTTGTTCAAAACTATCCCTTGTAAGCATAAAACGTGGCTTTTCTTTAAACGGAGCTCCTGAAGTTGGACAAAAAGTGGTACAATTCCCGCAGGCATTGCAAAAATTTCCAATATTTAGCACTTGATAGGGTTGAGATATAATGAATTTCAAATCATCTACTATGCTAACTCCACTGGTTGTTTTAACTGCCTTTTTCAGATGTATCTCAATAGGCTTAATTTCGTATGTTTGATTCGCACGATTAGGACAAACCGTGACACAAATGCTACACAGGGTATCGCAATATAAACAGCGTTGAGCCTCTAATACAGCTTCCTCTTCGGTCAAAGTTCGACTTATCATATCGAAAGAAAGATGCTCGTTTGAATGCAATAAATTATTGTCAACACCAAAGGTTCTCTTAGACTTTTTAATGACTAAATCAGCATATGCAAAGTTTTTCTTGGGTTGTTCAGGTGAAATACGATGGGTTTTTAAGGCAGCAGCAATAATATTTTCGGCTACTTTTCTTCCATCTCCCACTGCTTTTACAATGGTTGCGGCACCATTTCTGGCATCTCCACCAATATAAACATTTGGAATTTTGGTTTCTCCCGTAATTGGGTCAGCATCTAATTCTAAATCAGTGGCAAAGGTTGCGATTCTATCTTGACCTAATGCAGGAATAATGGTATCGCATTCAAAAACAAACTCAGACCTTTCAACTTTGACTGGTTTTGCCCTTCCGGAGGCATCTTTTTCACCTAATTGCATTCGAAGGCATTTTATTCCTGAAACTTTGCCGTTTTCAACTTCTATCTTTTCGGGCGCAATGAGTTCATGAATTTCAACGCCTTCTTTTATTAAGTCAATTATTTCATCGGCATCTGCAGGCATTTCGCTTCGTGTTCTTCGATACAAAACACTCACGCTCCCATTTTCTCCGACCAATCTGAGTGCAGTGCGTGCAACATCCATGGCCGTGTTTCCACCTCCAATAACTACAATGTTTTTTCCAATAGGAAATTCAACTCCTCGGCGGATAGCCGACAAAAACCTTAATGGATCAATTACTCCATTTGTGTCTTCGTTTTCAATATTTAACTTTTTCGCCACTTGTGCCCCTATTGCTAAATAAACGAAATGATTTTCCTTTTTGAGTTGTTCGAAAAGCTCTTTCCCTACTCGACAATTATAATTTATGATGACTCCTAAAGACAAAATTCTATCGATGTCTTTTTTTATGGCTTCCGCTGTTAGTCGAAAAGAAGGAATGGCATCTGCCACCATACCTCCGGCGATATCTTTTGTTTCGAATACCTGAACTTCGAATCCGGCCAATCTCAAATAAAAAGCACAGGATAATCCAGAGGGTCCTCCACCAATAATTGCAACTTTAATTCCATTGGATATAATGGTTTTTGACAGGTCAAGGTTTTTAGATTTTTCCGAAATAAATCTTTTTACCTCTCTGATTAAAATAGGGGCATCATAATTTATCCGAGTGCATTTTGCCTGACAAAGATGGTCGCATGCCATTCCCAGCACATTTGGAAAGGGATTTTTTAGCAAAATGGTCTCAAATGCTTTTTCGAAATTTCGATTGGCTGCATAATATAAATAATCAGGAATATCCTGGTTAGTAGGGCAAGTGTCAACACAAGGCGCTTGAATGCAATCGAAAGAAGATAATGCTAAATGAGTCTTAATATTGGGTTCTGCATAAGGATTTTTTTGATATGCTTTGTTGTTAAGCACTTCATCTGCATATTTTTCAATATTTTCTAAAACTGCGGATTCAAAAAGCTTGTCAATATTGTTTTTACGAATCAATTCGTCAATAGATTTATAATTAAGTTGCTCCATTTGGGCAATCATTGTTTCAATATATTGAATTAACTTTCCATAACCTCCCGGTTTTAACACGTCGGAACAAACCGTAACCGGTTTTAAATTGCAGGATAGTAAGTCGGTAATGTTAAAACAATCTGCACCGGCTGAAAAAGAAATGTTTAAGTCCCCATTAAATTCATTTTGTAATTTCTTTACTACCTGAATGCTGATTGGATGTAATGCCCTGCCACTCATATACATCATACTTTCATTTTCCGGTAAAATGCTTTTGTGATTTAAGCTTTCCAAGGTGTTGGTTAACTTTACGCCAAAAAACAAACCTTCACTATCTGCAGTATGTTGTAAGCGTTTAATAATTCCTATGGCGTCAGGGTATTTTAAATCATGCTCAAAAGCAATGTCTGGAACTTGGGTTTTAAATTGAAGTTGTTTGTTTAATAGGTCACGAAGTTCATCTTTCCCAAGCAGGGTTGGGTTGAGTTTAATAAAAGTGTGAAGCTTTTTCTCTTTTATGAGATAATGTCCGATTTTTTCAATTTCCTCAGGTGGGCAACCATGCATGGTGCTTAAAGTAATATTATCAGATATGCAATCCGGAATTTCAATTTGGTCAATTTCCGGGTATAAATACCTTAAGTCATTAATCATTTGGGTTTTTATGTCCTTGCAATTTGACATTGCCGAAAAGAACTGTTGAACGTTTTCTTTTAATATTCCTTCATAGTTATATCCAACACTCATATTAAAAATAACGCCCACGTTCTTTGGGTCAAAACCCATTTTGTGATGCAGTAAATGTATTATAATCCAGGCTTTTACATACTCATTAATAGACTCGTTGATTTTAAGTTCTTGTGACCATTCACAATTATATCCTTCATCTTGAATATCAATACAGGGCTTTGATATTTTAAGTTCGTCAAGAGTTTGTATGGTTTTAAGCTCAATATACCTTGCACCGCAAAGCCATGCAGAAATTATATTTTGTGCCATTTGTGAATGTGGTCCGGCGGCTACACCAATGGGTGTGTGTAATAGCTTACTAAAAAGAGTAATGGAAGTAGGGTCAGTTTTTGATGGATTTAAAAAAAGTGCGTCAGGTATTCCAAAAATTTCATTATGGATAGAAAGGTCTGAATCGATTAATTTATATAACTTTTCAATAGATATTGGAGAAAATTCATCTGAATTGTTCATTACTTGTAATAGAATTTAAGGTTGATTACTTTTGTAAAATTAGAATTTTTATTTGATACAATGGGTTTATTCGATTACACATCTTGTGTTATACTATCTGCAGGGAATTCTGAACGCATGGGAACTCCAAAGGCTCTTTTGAAATTTGATTCACAAACCACCTTTATTGAAAAAATCATAAATACATATTTAAAGTGCGGCATAAAAGACATTGTAATTGTCATAAATTCAGACCTATATGAGATAATAAGCGTAAGTAAAATCAAACTGCCAAAAGAGGTTGTTTTAGTAATAAACAAACACCCGGAACATGGTAGGTTTTACTCACTAAAGTCTGGATTAGAGAAAATAAAAAAAGGGAATGGCTGTTTTTTCCAAAATATCGACAATCCTTTTACTTCATCTCAAACTTTGCTGGAGATGTTAAATAACAATACTGAGTTTGATCTGGTAATACCCGTTTTTAATGATAAAAGAGGGCATCCTGTACTTATAAGTTCTGAAATTGTTAACCAAACAATAAAAACACCTTTAATAGATGTTCCAATTAATATTTTTTTAAGAACATTTAAACCAATATACATAGAGGTGCAGGATGTTTCAATACAAGCCAATATTAATTCTCAAGCAGATTACGCATTTTGGTTTAGCCACATAAAAAAAACTCTTTAAAATAATGAAAATATTTTAACTTTGCAAATTAAATTAACCATATACTCTCCGTTATAATTCAAATAAAATGAAGAATAATAACAAATTAATTTTACATTTCTTTTTGTCACTTTTAGCCTGTTCACTATTATTTATTGGATGTACACCGCAAAAGGAATTGGTTTACCTACAGAAAAAAAAGAAGTCATTATATGACAGTACAAATACCAGTACCGACAAATATTTAATAAGGTCAAGAGACAATATTTTTATCCAGATTTCCAGCCCTAGAAATAGCATTGAAACCACAACCTCCTCTTCAACTACCAACACCATTGACCCATATTTTATTGGTTATAACATAGACGATTCTGGATTTGTTCAACTTCCATTGGTTGGAAATGTACTTTTAAAAGGACATACTATTAGTGAAGCAAAGAAAATAATTGAAGAAGCTGTTAAGCAATTTGTATCAAATGCCGTAGTTAATATCAAGATGGTGGATTTTAAAATTACCCTGCTTGGAGAAGTTAACAGGCCCGGAACTTATTATATTAAAGACACCAAGATTAATATTTTGGAAGCTCTTGGCCAAGGTAATGATCTTACCCATTATGGCAATCGTCATAGAGTAATGGTAATAAGAGAGGATGTAAAAGGACAAAAAAGCAGTTATTATATTGATTTAACTGATAAAAAATTGCTTTACAGTGATCTTTTTTATGTTTTGCCTAATGATGTAATATATGTTGAACCAAATAGAACTGCAAAAACGGTTGGGTTTGCCGAATTTCCATGGTCTATTGTTCTGTCAGCCATTACAACTACTTTGTTATTGATGAATTATATAAAACTGCGATAATCTTAATTACTTTTTAATGGATACTTTTGAAACTAAAAACATTCAATCTTTTGATAAACCTTCGGTTGAGGAAAAGGTTGATTTTATTGCCATACTTTTTAAGTACCTGTTTTTTTGGCATTATTTTGCTATTTCGATAATTCTTGCACTGCTTATTGCTTTTATTTTTAATAAGTATTCTGCCCCAATATATAAAGCCGATTGTGTTGTTTTGGTAAAAACGGAAAGAGCAACCGGTGGTTTACTCGGAAATTTGGATTTGCTTCGTCCGAACAAAAAAATCGAAAATGAAATAGCCATTTTAAAATCCTACTCCTTAACCCTCAAAACAATAAAAGAGTTAAATATGTATGTCACCTATTTGTCCGATAAAAACTTTCGTTCTATGGACATATATGGTGAAAATCCTTTTGATGTTATTATTGATACTACTACCGCCCAAATTGTCAATGTAATTCCATTTACCGTTAAAATTCTCTCAAGTGATAAATATCAAATTGATTTACCTGAACAAGAAAGTGTATATCTCTATGATTATCAAAAAGAGGGCATAAAGGATAATAAGGTGGACGCTCCAAAACAATCTAAAATTCTAAATTTTGGCGAATTATATAAAACTTCCATTTTTTCTTTTAGAATTAAATTAAACCCATCCTATGTGCCTGAAGAACACAATGGAAGGCAATATCAATTTATTATCAATAATGTTGCTGAACTTGCTTCCCAATTAAATAATATAGAAGCTAAACCGGAAAGCAAAGATGCTGATATTGTTAACATCTCTTTCCGACATAAAAGCGAGAAAAAAGCGGTAGATTTTGTTAATACCCTTGGTAAAAACTATATTCTTCTGGATTTAGAAGACAAAAACAGAATATCAGTAAACACAATTAATTATATTGATGAACAACTTATTGGAATTTCTGACTCTCTTACTCTTGCAGAAACCAATCTTCAGAATTTCAAAAGTGCAAATAACATGATGGACTTAAGTGCAAGTTCAGCTGCTATTTTTAATAATATGAATAGTATTGAACAGATTAGGGCTGCAGAAAACATTAAAATGCAATACTATCAATATTTGTTAAATTATTTAAAAGACAACAACAAAAACAATTTAGATATTATTGCCCCTTCGGCCATCGGGATTCCTGATATGAATTTAAATAACCTGGTTTCTCAGTTAGTGAAGCAGTCTTCAGATAAAAACCAGCTATTATTGAACTCAACCAAGAAAAACCCATATTACATTGAACTTGATGGTCAAATAAATGACACCAAAAAAGCCCTTATTGAAAATGTAAATAATATTATTTCATATTCAAATATTACTCTAACTGATTTAGACAAACAAATTAAATCCATTCAGACTGAAATAGATAAATTACCTGAAACGGAAAAAAGACTCGGGAACATTCAAAGGAAATATAAAGTAAATGATCAGATTTATACATTTCTTCTTCAAAAGAAAGCGGAAGCTGCCATTGCAAAAACAACCAATACACCTGACAATAAGTTCATTGATAAAGCCAGGTCAGCTTCAATGGTTTTCCCGAAAACCTCCACAAATTATTTAATAGCTATCATACTAGGGTTGATAATCCCCATCGTTTTTATCTTTATTAAAGACTACACAAACGATAAAATTGTAGAAAAAAAGGATATTGAGAAAATGACCTCCTACCCAATGATTGGCTCTGTAATACACAACGATAAGGAAAGTAAATTGGTTGTTTATACTTCACCTAAATCATCTATTGCAGAATCATATCGAGCGATTAGGACGAATCTCCAATACATTACCATGGGCAAAGAAAACTCTGTGTTTTTAGTAACTTCATCCATGGTTAACGAAGGAAAGACCTTTACGTCTGAAAACCTTGCCTCGGTTTTTGCAATGAACGGGAAAAAAACACTGCTTTTAGGATTCGACTTAAGAAAACCAAAAATTTATGATGACTTTGGTTTGAATAATAAAGAAGGGATTAGTAGTGTTTTGATCGGTCGAACTGTTTTGGAACAGTCCTATAAAGCAACTCATATTGAGAATCTCTACCTTTTGCTTGCCGGACCCATTCCACCAAATCCTTCTGAATTAATATCTTCCCCTCAAAATGATGAGCTTTTTGCCAAAATTAAAGAGCAATTTGATATCATCATTATTGATACTCCGCCAATTGGTTTGGTAACGGATGCCTTATTACTCATGAAATATGCCGATGCCACATTATATGTATGCCGTCAAGATTATACTAGTAAAAAAATATTTTCTTCAGTAATTCAAGACCTCGAAAGAAAGCAATTGTTTAAGTTAAATATTATTCTTAACGACGTTGGTCTTAGCAGAAGCGGAGGGTATGGATACGGTTACGGATATGGTTATGGATACGGTTACGGTTACGGATATGGTTATGGTTATGGTTATTATTCGGATGACGAAAAAGATGCTGAAACCAAACAAAAAACCGTTTCAAAGTTCAAAAAGAACTCTCAAATGTCTCAATCAGATAACATTGGTTAAACTTCTCCCTTTAACCTACTTAAGGCTAAAGCACATATGAATCACCTTCAGGAACTCGAATCAGAATCTATTTATGTAATACGTGAAGTGGCAGCTCAATTTGAGCGCCCTGCCTTGTTGTTTTCCGGAGGAAAAGATTCTATAGTTTTAACTCATTTGGCTCTTAAGGCTTTTTATCCTGCTAAACTTCCTTTTCCATTAATCCATATCGATACCGGACATAATTTTATTGAAACACTTCAATTTAGAGATCAATTGGTAGAAAGAATTGGTGCCAGATTAATAGTGGGATACGTTCAACAATCCATTGATGAAGGGAAAGCTACTGAAGAAAAAGGAATCAATGCCAGCAGGAATGTTTTACAAACGGTTACTTTATTAGATACCATTGAAAAACATAAAATTGATGCCGCCATGGGAGGGGGAAGACGGGACGAGGAAAAAGCAAGAGCAAAAGAGCGTTTTTTTTCTCATAGAGATGAATTTGGACAGTGGGACCCTAAAAATCAACGTCCTGAATTATGGAATATTTTTAATGGGAAAAAACACATGGGCGAACATTTTAGGGTGTTCCCAATAAGTAATTGGACAGAAATGGACATTTGGCAATATATTTTAATGGAGCAAATCCCTTTACCCGTTTTGTATTTTGCACATCAACGTGAGGTGTTTTATAGAGACGGCATTTGGCTTGCCAAAATGCCGGTTATTCAAATGAAACCGGGAGAATTGGCAGAACTTAAAACCATTCGCTTTAGAACCATCGGTGATATTACATGCACTGGAGCAACTTTATCCCATGCTTCATGCGTAGAGGATATTATTCTTGAAACAGCAGCATCTAGGGTAACCGAGAGAGGAGGACGATTTGATGATAAACGGTCAGAATCAGCTATGGAAGACAGAAAAAGAGAAGGATATTTTTAATGAAAGAATTTAGCAATAGTGGTTACTTGAACATGAGCATGCTCCGGTTTACAACTGCCGGAAGTGTTGATGACGGGAAAAGTACGCTTATCGGAAGATTATTGTTTGATACAAAATCTATTTTTGAAGATCAATTAGAGCAAGTAAAGCAAGCCAGCACTCAAAAGGGTACCGAACACATGAATTTGGCGCTTTTAACAGATGGTTTAAAAGCGGAAAGAGAGCAAGGCATTACCATTGATGTTGCTTATAGGTATTTTGCCACTCCCAACCGAAAATTCATTATTGCTGATACTCCCGGACATGTTCAATATACGCGAAACATGGTTACTGGGGCTTCTACTGCAAATGCGGCGATAATATTAGTAGATGTTAGAAAGGGGATTACAGAACAAACTTGTAGACATTCATTTATTGCTTCACTGCTTGGGATCCAGCATTTAATGGTTTGTATCAATAAAATGGATTTGGTTCAATTTAACGAATCTGCATTTAATAGCATTAAAGCAAGTTATATTGAATTTGCTAAAATAATTCAGGCCAAAAACCTACATTTTGTTCCCATAAGTGCTTTATTTGGCGATAATGTGGTAAGCCCATCTCCAAATACACCTTGGTATAATGGGGGTACCTTAATTGAATTATTGGAAAAAATACCTATCGATAATTATGTTGCAAATTCAGGCTCACGCTTTCCTGTCCAATATGTCGTCCGTCCACTAAATAACGAGTTTCATGACTATAGAGGATATGCTGGTCGCATTGCCAGTGGCGCTTTTTCTGTGGGGGATACAGTTTCAGTTTTGCCGGCTGGTCATCAATCAAAAATAAGTAAGATTGATTTTTTCGAAGAGCAACTCTCTAGCGCAGCATTTCCATTATCGGTTTGTGTTTCCCTTGAAAATGAATTAGACATTAGCAGAGGGGACATGATTGTGAAAGAAGACAAACTTCCCAAAACATCCAATGAAATTTCGTTGATGATTTGCTGGATGAACGAAAAGCCGCTGAAAGTCGGAGATAAGTATATTTTGCGTCAATCTACCAGAGAAGTCAAAGCCATTGTCAAAGCTATAAATTATATTACTGATGTTAATAATTTGAACCCATTTGAACGTGACCATATTAAAATGAATGAAATTGCTTCCATTAGCATTAAAACTACCCAGCCATTAGTGTACGATTTATATACTGAAAATAGAATCACGGGAAGTCTCATTCTGGTTAATGAAAGCACTTTTGAAACCGCTGGTGCGGGAATGATAACAACATAATTTTCAACTAAACCTTTTTATTTTATGAAGACTGCCCTAATAACAGGTGTTACCGGACAAGATGGAGCGTATTTATCGGAGTTTTTACTGAAAAAAGGGTATGTTGTTCATGGAATAAAAAGACGCTCCTCCCTTTTTAACACTGAAAGGGTAGAACACTTATATTTGGATCCCCATATCGAAAACAGAAATTTCATTTTGCATTTTGGAGATATGTCTGATTCCACTAATGTTATACGTTTAATACAGGAAATACAACCCGATGAAATTTATAACTTAGCAGCCATGAGTCATGTTCA
>CAZJBB010000104.1:0-10772 GCA_964543995.1 uncultured Bacteroidales bacterium | reverse complement strand
GTAGTTCACCATTTGAAATCAGTATTAAATAAAATGGATTATTCTACCAATGTGGGCTACGAAGGTGGATTTGCTCCCAACCTAAAATCGAATGAAGAAGCCATTAAGGTGATTTTGCAAGCCATAGAAAAAGCAGGCTATAAAGCAGGTCAAGATATTTTCATTGCTTTAGACCCAGCTTCTTCCGAGTATTATCTTCCCGAAGAAAAGATGTATCATTTACATAAGTCAACCGGCGATAAATTAACTCCTGCTCAAATGGTCGATTATTGGAAAGACTGGGTAAGCAAATATCCCATTATTTCTATTGAAGATGGCATGGCGGAAGATGATTGGGATGGTTGGAAATTGATGACCAAAACCTTAGGGCATAAGATTCAATTGGTGGGAGATGATTTGTTTGTTACCAACATAAATCGCTTAAAAATGGGGGTGAAGAAGAATGTAGCAAATTCAGTATTGGTAAAACTCAACCAAATTGGGACCCTTACCGAAACCATTAATACCGTGAATTATGCATACCGCAACTCCTATAATGCAGTGATGAGTCACCGCTCAGGAGAAACCGAAGACACCACCATTGCCGACTTGGCTGTAGCGCTCAATACCGGACAAATTAAGACCGGCTCGGCTTGCCGTTCCGAAAGGATTGCCAAATACAATCAATTACTCCGTATCGAAGAACTATTGGGAGATCAAGCAGTGTATCCGGGAAAAGAATATAAATTCTTTTAATAAAATATAGCCATAGTAAATACCTTTTCTGATTTGAGTTTTTTATCTGGCAATCTTACATTTGTAATCCAAAAAAATGCATTATGGACTATTTAATTGTAGAAAACGTTTCGAAGCGATATGCAAGCCATCAAGCACTGAGCGGTATTCATATCAATGTTCCGGAACAAAGTATTTATGGTTTATTGGGACCCAATGGTGCCGGTAAAACTACCTTAATTCGGATTATCAATCAAATTATAGCTCCCGATACAGGTAGTATTATTTTGAATGGAGAACCCTTAAATCCTTCTCATATTTCTATGATTGGGTATTTACCGGAAGAAAGAGGATTGTATAAGAAAATGAAAGTGGGAGAACAGGCTTTGTATTTGGCTCGCTTAAAGGGTGTTCCTTACAAAGAAGCCATGAAAAAACTTAAATTTTGGTTTGAGAAATTCGAAATTCAAAGTTGGTGGGACAAAAAAGTGGAAGAACTTTCGAAAGGTATGCAGCAGAAAATTCAATTTATTGTTACGGTTATTCACCAACCCAAGTTGCTGATTTTTGACGAACCTTTTAGTGGTTTCGACCCCATTAATGTAAACTTGTTAAAAGAAGAGATATTGGCTTTACGTGAACAGGGCGCTACCATAATCTTTTCTACTCACAATATGGAATCGGTAGAAGAATTGTGTAACAACATTGCACTGATTAATAAGTCTACTAAAATTCTGGAAGGAAAGGTTAAGGAAATTAGAAAAACTTATAAGGTAAACACCTTTAAATTGTGCTTTGAACCTTTTAGTGGAAGCATTCAGCAAATTCTACCCCAAGCTTTTGAGGTTTTAGAAGAAAGCAGCGATCAGGATTCGACCACAGCCGTAATCAAACTCCCCAAGGATGCTAATGCTAACAGCTTGTTGAATAGTTTGTTGCCACATATCAATATGATTTCTTTCCAGGAGATTTTACCTTCGATGAATGAAATCTTTATCGCAAAAGTTAACGGACAGGAAATAAACCTCTAAAACCTAAGCCCTATGAATAAAATATGGTTAATCATTAAAAGAGAATATTTTACCAGAGTTAAGAAGAAATCTTTTATCATCATGACCATCTTAGGTCCTTTGTTGATGGCCGGATTAATGATAGTTCCCGTTTTTATTGCTCAAATGTCGGACCAGCAGAAAAAGGTTTCTGTTATTGATGAAACCGGTTTGTTTTACAATAAGTTCAAAAGCAACGATGACGTTAAGTTTGAATATATCACCCTCGATTTAGAGACAGCCAAAGCCATCATGAAAAAGAGTGAATGGTATGCCTTGTTGTATATTCCTAAAACCGAAACAGCCATACCCGAAAAGGCCATGTTGTTTTCTGAAAAGCAACCCAGTTTATCCCTGAGAAGCTTTATAGAGCGAACCATGCAATACGAAATTGAAAACCTGAAATTGCTGGATGTATATAAAATCGACAAAAAGGATTTGGAGTCTATAAAAACGAATATCAATCTGACTACCATTAAAATATCGGAAGGGGGAGAAGAGCAAAAAAGTTTCTCCGAAGTATCTACCGTATTGGGATTGTTTGGTGGCATTCTAATTTACTTTTTCATTTTTATGTTTGGAGCTCAGGTAATGCGCGGGGTAATTGAGGAAAAAACCAACCGCATTGTGGAGATTATCGTTTCGTCGGTAAAACCCTTTCAATTGATGATGGGAAAAATCGTGGGGGTGGCTTTTGTTGGCTTAACCCAGTTCTTGCTATGGATACTCTTAACTTTGACAATTTACGTTGGGGTTTCCCAAGCTTTTCCGGATAAATTTAATCCAAAGAAGCATGAGGTATCCTTGAATTCGGAAACCAAGTTATTTAATGCCGAGCAAATTAACGCTAAAGCCGCTATGCAACCCGGTAACGAAGACTTGAATACAGTACTTGAGGGCATACAATCGATTAATTTCTTACTGATCATTTTCGTCTTTGTTTTTTATTTTATAGGAGGCTATTTATTGTATGCTGCCTTATTTGCAGGGATAGGAGCTGCTGTGGACAGCGAGGCAGATACTCAGCAATTCATGTTGCCGGTTACCATCCCTTTGATATTTTCTATCGTAATGATGCAGTTTATTTTAAATAATCCGGAGGGCCCTATTGCCTTTTGGCTGTCTATGATTCCTCTTACATCACCTATTGTTATGATGATTCGCATTCCATTTGGAATTTCGGTTACTGAGTTGATCCTTTCGATGAGCTTTTTGATCATTGGGTTTTTATTGGCTACTTGGATGGCGGCCAAAATTTATCGTACTGGAATTTTAATGTATGGGAAGAAAGTCAGTTATAAGGAATTATTGAAATGGTTATTATACAGAGGGTAATCGCTTTTTTAAAATGATTGGCTTACAGAGGATTGCAAAGTTTTTCAAAAAGCGGAAAAAATGGATTTTGACCATTTTGGTTTCAGTATTTGTTTTAATGGTGGGTCTAACATTTTACCTAGATTATAAGGTTTCGGAATATGCCAATCCATACTTATACGATCAAGTGGAGAAAATACCCTTTAATAAGGTGGCGGTTTTGCTAGGGACTTCAAAATTCAATAAAAATGGAGAGCCTAATCAATACTTTAAAAATAGAATCGATGCGGCAGCTTTGCTTTATCATTCGGGCAAATGTAAATGCATCATTGCAAGTGGTGACAATAGCATTGTGGGTTATGATGAGCCCAGCGAAATGAAATTGGAATTGATTAAAGCCGGAGTTCCCGATAGTGCAATTTATCTTGATTATGCGGGATTTAGAACGTTTGATTCCATGATTAGAGCGTATATGGTTTTTGGACAAGGAGTTTTTACCGTTATTTCTCAGCGCTTTCACAATGAGAGAGCTGTTTATATTGCACGTTATTATGGAATCGAAGCCATAGGATTTAATGCCAGAGAAGTGGAGTCTTTTAATGGTTTCAAAACCAAATTAAGAGAAAAAGTGGCAAGAGTGAAATTGTTTTTAGATTTTCTGTTCGATAAACAACCTAAATTTCTTGGAAAAGCAATTGAAATTAAATAATAGAATTCATGAATATTGAAGAGTTTAGAGAATATTGTATTCAAAAACCTGCATCTACGGAATGTTTTCCGTTTGATGAAGTTACCTTGGTTTTTAAAGTGGCCGGGAAAATGTTTGCCTTGGTTCCATTAGATGATGAGGAATTCAATTTTGCCGTGAAATGTAACCCTGAAAAAGCGATAGAATTGAGAGAACAATATACAAGTGTTACTCCGGCATACCACTTTAATAAAAAACATTGGAATGGAGTAAAAGTGGATGGTTCTGTGGACGATAAAATTTTATTTTCCTTCATCGACCACTCTTATGCGTTGGTGGTTTCCGGTTTAACTAAGAAGGAAAGAGAAGCGCATTGTTTGTAAGGAACACCTATGCCTCTAATCATGCTCTATTAAGTCATTTGAACCCATATTGCCCCTTCTGTTTTTGAAGAAAATAGGTGGAATAAGCCTAAAGGGAGCATTTGCACCAAGCACAGGGTATCATTTCAGAGGTTTTAATGTAAAATTATGGATCTGATACTTGCATAATTTTCTAAAGGGTATTAATTTTGTGTGTTTTATTCAAATAAATTTAATAATATTAAGTTTTAATATATTATCTTTGCGAATATGAAAAAAACAATCTT
Source organism: uncultured Bacteroidales bacterium (assembly GCA_964543995.1). Taxonomy (GTDB): domain Bacteria; phylum Bacteroidota; class Bacteroidia; order Bacteroidales; family CAIXTV01; genus CAIXTV01. The sequence continues at coordinate 6,358 of CAZJBB010000104.1, read as the reverse complement.
TTTACTACTTGTAGTCACTTTTTCAATATTAGGCTACACTCAAAATGTCAGCTATATAGCCCCTTTAAAAAAATCCCCACTTTCGTTAAATGTGAGTACCGGTATATCCATGGGGAAAGGCATTGGAAATACTTCCTTTTTCAATTCCTACGTTATGCCTATGCTTAATTATTCCCCGGTAGGGAAATGGAAAATTATTTCAGGCCTCAAGGCAGAAACCAGCACATTTAGTCTTCCTTCCTTGTCTTTTAACTCTGAGAACCCGTCAAATACCCAGTCTTACCGTTTGAACAGATATTCATTGTTGGTTGGTGCAAACTACCAATGGACTAACAAGTTAAGCATTTCCGGGATTTTTAAGTATTCACAAAATTTGTGGGACAACCACAATAGTGACGTATTAAAACAATACTTACCCAGTTACAGTTATAGTGCCATTGTGGGTTTCGATTATAAGGTTACCGAAAATATTCGTATTGAAGGCAGTTTTCAATACCAAAAAAATGAACCCTTTCAAACCTACATGAACGGTGGGGTTCACGAACAGTTTTACCCTTATAATGTTTTCAATAACAACATTTATTAATTCTCAATTTATACTAAGAAAATGAAAAAAACAATAAGCGTTTTTATTGCTCTTTTTATTACCGGATTTGTTTTTGGGCAATCGAAAACTTTGGATGAATGGATTGCTTCAGCAAAATATAAAAGTAAAAATGACGATCATACAGGTGCTATTAGCGATTATACCAAGGCCATTGAAATGGATTCGGCAAGTGTTACTGCTTGGTTTGGAAGGGCATACGAAAAGTACCAAAACAAAAGCTATTATTCAAGTATTGAAGATTACGACCATGTTTTAAAAATTGATCCTGAAGAATATAACGCATATTACAATAGAGGATTGGCAAAATATGGTATTAAAGACTATACTGCAGCTTCTTTGGATTTTAGTAAAGCCATTGTGTATAATACCCAAGACTACGAAGCTTACTATAACAGAGGTCTTTGTAAACGTAAACAAGAAAAATACGATGAAGCCATTTCCGATTATGATAAAACCATACAAATTAAGGCGGATTATCATAATGCCTATTATGCCCGCGGTTTTGCTAAGGAAAAAAAGAAGGATTTTACGGGTGCTAAAATGGACTATACTACAGCCATTGGCCTAGACGAGAGTGATGTAGATGCATGGTTCGGTAGAGCCTATTGCAAATACCAATTGGCCGATTATAGCAGTTCCTTAGTGGATTATAATAAAACCATTCAATTGGATCCTGCTTATACCGACGCTTATTTTAACCGTGCCTTAGCAAAAGATAAGACCCAAGATTACACCGGAGCCATAGAGGATTATACCGTGGTTATTTCTAAAACCCCGGAAGATCATGAAGCCTATTACAACAGAGGTTTGGCTAAAGATGGTCTTGAAATGTATAATGCTTCCATTGAAGATTATACCAAAGCGATTTCAATAAAGGCCGACTATTATAAAGCATACAATGCCAGAGGGTTTGCAAAAGACAAACTAAAAAATTACAGTGGCGCTATCGAAGACTATGATAAATGCATTAAAATCAATTCTACTTATGCAAATGCTTGGGCGAATAGAGGTTATGTGAAGTATGAACAGAAAAATTATACTGCAGCAATTCTTGATTACGATAAAGCAATTTTATACAACCCGGAAAGTTCCTCCTCTTGGAACAATCGGGGTCTATGCAAATATAATCTTGACAGAAAATCAGAGGCTTGTGCAGATTGGAAAAAAGCCAAAGAATTGGGTTCAAATGTTGCTGCCGGGAATATCAGTAAGTTTTGTGTGGAATAATTCTAAGTTATTAAAAAAAGAAAAGGAAGCCAAAAGCTTCCTTTTCTTTTTAAGAATCACCATTTCAAGATTGGAATGATCTTTTTTGAAATCAGGCGAGGGCTTAAAAATTTGCTCTTAAAGTAACATATACATTACGTCCGGGAGCGCTGATACCTGAGGCAAAGAGTCGGTAATTTGCATCCAGTATATTTTCAACCCCAACATTGGCAGTAAATGTTTTGTTTAGTTGCAGCGAAGTGCGAAGGTTTATTGTCCACCAAGATGGCGTTCCGGAATAAAGGATATTGCCATTTTGGTCAGCACCCATATTTGCAGTTTGGTTTAAATTATTTTCACCTGAAGGGCTATAATCCGCTAATTTTTTTGCATAAGAGAATCGTGTGAAAAATTCTGCTGAGAAGTTGTCTTTTTTATAGCTAATGCCGAGGATTCCAAACATGGGTGGTATATGATCCATAGGAACAATGGTGTCGTTAATACCATCAGCACTTCCTTTAGTAAGGGTGTATTTTCCATAAGTTCCATTGAGCGAAGCTTTAATTTGCACTTCCTTGCATACATCCATTTTTAAGTTTACGTACCAACCATAAATATTTCCATGGTCAGCATTTTGAATGGATTGTGCTTTGTACATGCTACCATTGATGTTTACCGAGTCGCTTCCATTGTATTTGGTATCACGAACCACCATGGCATTTTGTAAAATACTGTAATACACACCTCCCTCAAATCTTAAGAAACTCCTTATTTTTTGAACTAAGTTGAGTTCAACATTATAAGCATATTCCGGTTTTAAATCGATATTTGGAACGCGTGCAGTGCCGCTTGAAGCGGGTGCAAACGCCGTCATGTCTTCTACATTTGGAGCTCGAAAACCGGTTGAACCCAATAAACTTATTTTGGTCTTAGACGAAACATTTGCTACCAGACCTAAGGTTCCACTGGGAGCCATGGCACTTGATTTTACCGTGGTTACTGGATAGGCTGTGGCATCCTTATATTTCGATGTCAAGGAAACGGATGAAATGCGAATTCCTCCGTTTAGAGAGAAAATGGTATTTAACCTGTGATTTGCTTGAGCATAGATGGCTAAAGAATTCCATTGACTGCCTCCGTCGGCAAATCGGGTACTGATGTGGGGGTCTTCATCATTCCAAGTGATTAAACCACTGGTCATATTGGTTGAAGAAGCTTTGGAGGTAATGTCATTATACACGTATTCAGCCCCATAGTACAAATTTGTTTTGGATCCTAAGCTTTTTTCCAAATCTATATTAACTCCATAAATCCGAGCATTTTCTTTATTGGTGGTTCTATTATTACTGTTCAGTTTTCTATTGATACGGATTTGATCAATGTCTTGCATCGATAAAATGAGCTTGGCATGGTCATGAAATGCATTTTTTTTGCTCAAGTCAAGCGTATAGGAAGCAAAAATTCTTTTTTGTGGACCGTAACAATTTTCAGCCCAAATAGGTTTGTTTCCTGAAACCAGCAATAATCTGTCGTATCGTGGTACATTTCCATCGTTATTGGAGTATTGGAAATTTATGGTGTGACTAATTTTGTTGCTCTGTTTGAATAGGATTTTTTCTAAAAGATCATATTGCTTGTATCCACTTCCAACCATTACCGAAGGATGGTAGTTTTCATAAACCACATCTTTATTCCCTTCACGTTTAACGTAGTACAAACATTTTCCCCAATCACCATAGTTTTTATCGAAATCGTTTCCAATTTGCAAATCACCGAAGTCACTATAAGTATAACTGGTTAGGCTGGCAAACTTTCCTTTAGAGAGGTTAATGTCGATGTGACCGGTTTTTTCGTTGTCCACCGAAGCATATCGTATATATGCATTTGTCTGGTTTACATTTAGTTCCGGGTTTTTAGTGTAAAAATGCAATACTCCTCCTAAAGCATCCGATCCATACATGGTGGAGGAAGGTCCAAATAAAACTTCCGTTTTCTCAAGCATGGCTTGGTCAATGGTGATAACATCTTGTAAATGACCAAGTCTGTAAATGGCATTGTTCATTCGAACACCATCGATCACCAAAGAAATTCGGCTGGCTTCAAAACCACGTAACACAGTACTGCCTCCACCCAATTGACTTTTTTGAACAAAAACTTGACCGGTATTTTGAAGCATATCTGCCGTATTTTGTTGATTTTCAATTTCATTGTCAGTATGACTGATGCCAATAACATGTGCAGGAACGTTTTTTGTTTCTTGTTCCCAACGACTTGCTGAAACCACGAATTCTTCAATTTCATGCGATTTATGAACTAAGATTACTTGTAAATTAGAAGAAATTTGTGATGCAGATAGGGTAAGGGTTTTATAGCTCAAGTGCGAAAAGACGATCTCTGAGCTGGTTTGAAGTGAAGAAATATCCGCTTTGCCTCCCGCATCCGTGGTGATGGTTTTTGAGATTTTAGCATCTGAAATACTAACCCCTGCAATGGGAAGTTGGGTGTTTTTATCAATAACGGTTATGGTTTGGCTATATATTTTCAGGCTCATGATGCATACAGCCCATAATAAAATTATTTTTTTCATGTTTATTGTTTTAAGATATTTAGTTATAATGCTTGCATTGTTATATTTAATAACATAGCGTAATATTGTATTGAATTAATTCAATATTACTAAAGCTTTGCAAGAGAGCTTATTAGGTTTAAGAAAAGAGGTAGTTGCTAAAATCAAGGCCCTCAGGAGGAGGAGTTAAGACGTCTATGCCTTGACTTTCAAAAGAAGTGAATTTATATAAACTTATTTTTGAAGATGCGAATTCCGGGAAATTGGAATCGGTTTCGGAAATTAAAAAGTGCTGATGAAACAGAATTTCAATTAATTTGGATGCCGGGTGATTTGAAGCATTATGCTTGGAATGGTTATTTTCAACCAATTGAACAAATCCGTCTAACAAACGACTTTCTTTATTATCTGTGATGCAATAGTATTGAACCTCGCCCCGGTCTTTAGTGATTTTAACCACATCGTACATTTCATTTTGGTAGCTAAACTCTTTGCCTTGCTCCGTCCATCTAAACCCATTATTTGACATTTGATTGGGAGTAAAAAGAATCATTTCGTTATTTCTAAGGCTCTTTTTCATCCTTTGTTTGGCCTCCATACGAATACTGAATCTCATGACACCAAAGGCAACAAAATAACAGGACAAATAAAATGTAAATACAATCAATAACCCCATGGATATGAGTCTGTTGCATTTCGACTTTAAAGTGCTCTTTGGGTTAATCAAGTGTTTATATATTTTTGCAAATATAGTACTTTTGATAGAAGGGAGTTGAATTTTACTGCTACTCCCGGTTTCATTCCCTTGCATTTAATAGGTTTTGTCATATTTTACTACATTTGTAAATATACTTTAAGAATGAATAATTTGATTAAACGCATTTGTAGGGGAATGGTAATTTTTAGTTGCTTAATGTTACATTTGAATTATTCATTTTCTCAAACGGATATTCATACTCTGTATTCCGATTGCAAATTGGAAGGACAGCTTTCTTTTGAGATTTTCAAGAAAGCCATCATTGGGTATAATAAGATACCGGGCATCAAGAAAAGGAATGTAATTAGCATTATCGACTTTACCCAAGCTTCCACATCGAAAAGGTTCTTTGTTATTGATTTACAGAATAAAAAATTACTGTATGCCTGTTTGGTAGCTCACGGAAGAAACAGCGGTGATAATATGGCAAAATCTTTTTCGAATAAGCCGAAATCACTAAAAAGCAGCTTGGGCTTTTATTTAACCGCAGAAACCTATATTGGAAAACACGGGTATTCATTAAAATTGGATGGCTTGGAAAAAAACATCAACGATAAGGCTAGGGAAAGAGAAATTGTGATTCATGGAGCCGAATATGTGAGTGAAAAGTTTGCAAAACTGCAAGGAAGGATTGGCCGAAGTTGGGGATGCCCTGCTTTACCCAAAGACTTGGCAAAAGAAATTATTGATGTAATATCGAAGGGAAGCTGTCTTTTTATTTATGCTGAAGATGTGTTTTATAATGAAAACACGAATTATAAGTGAAACGTTAAAAAACCTTAAAAAGAATAAACAATATACACTAAAGATGCATTTAGGTAGTTTAATGTTTAAATAAACAAGCCATGAAAAAATTAATTTTTGTTTTAGTGTGCACTGCAATGATCAGCTCGTGCAAAAAAAGTTCCACTTCATTTACCCCCACTTGTACAGGAACTGCAAAGTCATTCACCACAGATGTGCTTCCTGTAATGCTGAGCAAATGCACCAGTTGTCATTCGAGTTACTCGACTTATTCAGGTGTGTCGGGAGCAAAATCATCCATTAGAAGCTATATTATAGATGGCAGTATGCCCAAAGGGGGTTCTATGACGGATGCCGAAAAGAATGCGGTTATTTGTTGGATAGATAATGGCGCACCGAATAATTAAAATTCGCATTCTTAAATTTGATTACTCGTTAGTTTGCCAGAAAGGGTAAGCACTTGCTATAAGAAGTCTTT
>CAZJBB010000103.1:0-10976 GCA_964543995.1 uncultured Bacteroidales bacterium | reverse complement strand
GTGCTATCGCGGCGAGTAGTAAACATCATCACACTCTCATCGGCATTGAGGATAGGGTTGTATTCAGGGAAGGAGGTATTAATGGCACTTCCTACATTGTCAATTTTTACACGTATAGGCTTATCAACCAATTTCTTACCATTAATACATTCTTCAATTTTCTTTTCTACTTCCTTTATTAATTCCTTTTTTTCTGAATTTATTTTTTTAAGATAACCCAAATATTCATTGTATTTACTTATTGCTTTATCAAATTGATAATCCAAATGCAAGGCTTGGCCATAACAATAAGGCAAATCAGCAATAACATCCGGTTTTAACAAAGTGGCTTTCCCCAAGCACTCTACTGCTTTTTTAGCTTGCTTATTTAGGAGAAAACATACCCCCAATTTATAATTTAGTAGGGCATTATCACCATTAAATGCGTTTGCTTCTTCATAGAGTTTCAGTGCCAAAGGAATCATTCCTTTTCCCATAAGAAAATAAGCATCCGCTTTGGCGATTTTTTTCTTGGTTATTTTAACTTCTGCAGCTTTCCCCGGGAAATTCTTAGCCTTAAAATCAACATTTTGGGAATAAACAAAAATTGATAACGTTAATGCTATGGATATAGTAAAGAAATAAATTTTGTTTTTCATTTTAAATCGTTTGAACTAAATGTCAACTATTTACAATTTCCTTTTAGATAACTTTCCGCTATTTTAATTCCTAATTCTATGGCCTTTTTCCAGTCTGCACAGGCACCAGCATCATCCAATTTCATCGCTTTTGCAATTCCTGAATTTAAATAGCACCAAGCATAATTTGGGAAAACCGTTTGAGCTGAAACATACTCTTTTAAAGCTTCATTGTAATTTTTCTCTTTGCATTTGAGATTCCCTTTGTTGTTTAAAGAAACTGCATAATCCGATTTAAAAGACAGGGCTTTATTGTAATCTTCATTTGCACCCAAAAGCTCATCCAACATAGATTTAACACAGCCCCTATTGTTATATGCAACATAATAGTCAGGTTTTAAGACGATTGCAGTATCGTAATCGGCTAATGCTTTAGTATAGTTTTTCATCAATTTATGAACACTTCCTCTATTATTGAAAAAACATGCTGATTTTGCATCAAGTTCAATCGCTTTATCATAGTCGTGGAGAGCTTCTTTGAATTTTTCCAACATTCGATTCGCACCGGCTCTATCATGATAAGCCCAAGCAAAACTCGGTTTTTTCTCAATCGAAATCGTGAAATCGTCAATGGATTCTTTAAACTGATTCATTCTAAACCTCATAGCTCCACGATAATAATAAGAAAGATAATTTGAAGAATCCAACTCGATGGCATTTGAAAAGTCTTGAAGGGCACACAGCACATCGTTCATGCCTTCTTTTGCCAGCCCTCTATTGAAATATGCCTTTGCCAAAGGAAACAACTCAATGGATTCATCAAAATAAGAGATCGCCAATTGGAATTCTTTAGCATTGAGTTTTTCCATCCCTTTAGAAATGATCATTTCGGCTTTTTGTTCTATGCCGTTTGAAGCTTTCTTCAAAGTTGATTCCTGAGCCGTCAAAAAACCCATATAAGTACAAAAAAACAAAAACGAATACCATATTCTCATATTAATGTCTTCTTTTATTAGTCAATTTCACCAAATCTAAGAATTTAATCTTCGAAAATAAACATTTTTTTAATACCCTTTTTAGAAGAATATTTTTTACCTTTACTTCCATGAAATCAAATTGTTGTAATATATATTTAATATCCACGGTATTCATACTTTCTGCCTTTTTCATGATGAGTTGTGAAAAAGAAAAGGCTGAAATAAGCCTTAATAAGCCCACTCCTTACAACATTTCTATACCTCAATTCTTTCCAACAAAACTGAATATTCCGGAAAACAACCCTTTGACCGTTGAAGGGATTAAGTTGGGGCGCTATTTATTCTACGATGGCCGGTTTTCAGGCCGAACCGAAGCAGATTCTTTGATGTGCTGTGCCAGTTGCCATAAACAATCGTCGGCCTTTGTTTGTGGTCTTTCTAATTACAACAATGGGCATCCCTATGGAATTACAGGAATTTCTACTCCACATACCATGCTGCCATTAATCAATTTGGTATGGAATAGTTCAGGGTATTTATGGAATGGATCCGTATATCCAAGCAATTCAAATATTTCGAGTCGAAATATAGAAGATGTAGTGCCCATGGCTATTTTGGCTCCGCATGAAATCAATGGGACCATCGAAAAAACGGTTCAAACCATTGCTTCTATTCCCATGTATCCACCCATGTTCGAAGCGGCTTTTGGAACCAACGAAGTTAATATCGATAGAATTTCAAAAGCCATTGCTCAATTTATTCGAACGCTGATCTCTTCCAATTCCAAATTCGATAAATACATGAGGGGCGAAGTACAACTGTCTGCCCAAGAACTTAATGGATTGGTGCTCTTTACCACCGAGCAAGGCGCTGATTGCTTCCATTGCCATGGGGGAGGAGGGAACGTATTATTTACCACCAATTTATTTTACAACAACGCCAAAGACAGTATTTTCAATGACCCCTTCGACCGATATCATGTAACTTTTAGCACTCAAGACATAGGAGCCTATCGTGCTCCAACCCTTAGAAACATTGCCTATACCGCACCCTATATGCACGATGGCAGACTTAAAACCCTAGAGGAAGTAATCAATTTTTATAGCGAAGGCTTAGTCAATTCCCCTTACATAAGTTCTTTTATGCATAAAGTTCCTTTTGGTGGAGCTCATTTAACCCCTTCTCAAAAAAGCGATTTAAAAGCTTTTTTAAATTCTTTAAGTGATCCTGAGTTTATTACCAATCCCAACTTTGCAAAACCCACCGATTTGCCTTAGTCAGAGACATACCCTCCACATAATTTTTTCAACCTTTTAGTAGCCTCTTCGTGCCCAAGAGATGCAGCCTTTTTTAAGTCTTCACATGCTCCGGTCTTATCTTTCATAATATCTTTAATAGCACCTCTATAAAAGAAAGCTTCTGCATTGGGTTTTAGTTTAATAGCCTTGTTTAAGTCTTCCAAGGCTAAATTATATTTTTTTTGCTCCAAATAAAGTATGCCTCTGGTTTGATATGCATCCGGCTCATTCGGCTGAATCTGTATCGCTTTATTTATATCGGGTATCGCTTGTTGTAACTTTGCATTTCTTATATAAGCATAAGCCCTGGCATTTAAGGCGGCATAGTTTTCATGCTCTTTCATAATGACTTTTGTAAAATCCTTGATGGCTGAAACAAAATCAGAAACATTATTGAAACAAATTCCCCGATTAAAAAAAACATCCACAGGAATATCTTTCGCATTGCCAATCAGCCAGTTATAATCAGCAATGGCCTCCGTAAATTTCTTGAGTTTCAAATAGCAATCTCCTCTTCTTTTATACACTTCTTTTGTTTGATTCCCCAGCTGAATAAAAGAGCTGAAATCCTTAATGGCTTCCGAATACTTTAATTTGTTTTGATACAATACCCCTCTATCGAAATAAACAGCTGCGTTTTTGGGATTCAAAACCAACACCATGTCGTAATCAGATAAGGCTGATTTTTCATTGTTGAGCTTTCGATATATATTGGCTCTTTTGTAATAAATATCTTCCCTTTTCTTATTGTTTTCAATGGCTTTAGTATAATCAAGCAAAGCAAGATCAGGCTTGTTTTGTGTTTCGTAATACTCAGCCCTCTTCACATAAGCATCAGTGTAGGTAGGCTTTACTTCAATGGCTTTGGATATATTGAGCAAAGCATTTTTATCATCATTCTTATTCTGGTACATTTCTCCCAGAAATAGAAAAGCTTGATGGTATTTAGGGTTCTTTTTAATAGCAGTTTCTATGTCGGCAAAAGCTTCTTTTTCTTTTTTCAAAGCTAAGTAACATTTTGCTCTATCGTAGTACGCCTCATAAAAATACGGGCTTTTATTTATTACCTTGCTAAACTGTTCAATGGCTTCTTTGTACTTTTTCTCCAATTGCAAATTGACACCGTTATCATACATTTCGTTGGCTGTTTGGGCTCCTACCATCCTAAATGTCAACAACATAATTAAACCTATCGAAAATTTTGTAAGCAATTTCACCTGATTGTTCATTTGAAAATTTAATTTTATGGTTGCAAATTACGCAATAATTTTCCCTACTTTCAATTTTTAAAATGAAGTACGTTACTCAAAATTTTTAATCATGTCCTCAGAGGAGCAAAATATTAAAGTGGTAATAATTACAGAAGGTGAATCGGAAAGCAAAGCGGTTTACGATACCGGAATCATTATGGCTCAAATATTTAAGGCTCAAGTGGTTTGGTTGCATATTACTCAACAAAAGATTCCAAAACAAAAAGGTGTTGAAGCAACTGAAACCGTGCAACTTATTCAACATCATTATTTAGCACACAATGAAATTCATCAACTCTATGGTTTTTGTGAGGAGCAAAATGGATTTATCTGCATTATGGAAGTCAGCAAAAAATTAGGCAAATTAAATACCCCGAAAAATGTTCTCAAATTAGCTATGAAATCGAGAATTCCATTTTTGTTCATACAAAACAGTGCTCCTAAAGAAATAAATTTTAAAAACATAGTATTACCTATTGATTTCCAAAGACAATCAAAAGAAAAAGCGCTGTGGGCCAGCTACTTTTCCGCTTTCAACCAAAGTATCATCCATGTTCTAAGCGCTACTTATAAAGATGAATACTATCGGTCACAAAGCAAAAACAACCTGGTATTTGTCGAGAGAATGTTCGAAAACTTAGGAACACTTTATCAGAAAACAAATTTTGAGAAAGCCGGATTTAAAATTGATAGAGTGGCGATTGAATATGCTGCTAAAAATAATTTCGGATCGGTAGTGATATTAGGCACCTCCGATTACAATATTGATGATATGATTTTTGGACCCCCGGAATTAAAACTCATTCAAAACCCTTATCAAATTCCCATCATTTACTTGAATCCAAGAAGTGATTTATTTGTTTTATGTCATTAGTTTTCAGAGTATTAAATTAATGGTATTAATCGGAAAAACAAAATTGTTTGGATTTTTTGTTTCAACCATTAATCCTTATTCTGCATTTGAGATAAATACTAACTTTACATCCGTTTTAAAATGAATGGATTAATCAGCTCCTACTTAAATTACTAAAAACCTTATATGCAGATACTTATTGTGGCTGCCACGCTTTTCGAAATCAAACCTTTGATAAATCAATTGGGGGCAAGTGAGCAAAGACCTCATTTTTTTCAGGTATCAGATTCAAAACATGATATTGATATAGTCATAAGCGGTATTGGAATGGTACCCATGGCATATCATCTTGGGAAAATATTTCAAAGTAAAAAATACGATTTGGCAATAAATCCAGGAATTGCAGGTAGTTTTTCAAAAGAAATTCCTTTAGCCGAGGTTGTTCATGTGGTTGAAGAGGTTTTCTCCGAAGTAGGAGCCGAAGACGGGAACACTTTTTTGCTTCCTGAGCAAATCGGATTTAAAGAAATGAACCTCCCGCCTTTTTCAAGTGGAAAACTAATAAACCCAAACCATGTTAATACTACGGCAATGCATGACTTACGGAAGGTAAAAGCCATCACCGCAAATACCATCCATGGGAATGAGGATCATATCGCTCAAATTTGCGAACTTTTCCATCCAGATATTGAAACCATGGAAGGTGCTGCGTTTTTCTATGCTTGTTTGTTAGAAAAAATCCCATTTATCCAATTAAGAAGTATTTCTAATTATGTTGAAGCACGAAACAAGGCAAGCTGGGAAATTAAACCTGCAATATCAAACTTACATCAATGTTTAATTCAACTTCTTCATGAACTATAAAAACTTTAGCATCGGTTTCTCGCCATGCCCTAACGACACCTATATTTTTGCTGCCCTAATTAACAATTGGATAGATACTTTGGAATTTTCATTTACCCCTGTGATTGAAGATGTTGAAAACCTAAATCAGCATGCTTTAAAAGCATCCCTCGACATCACCAAGTTAAGCTTTGGGGTGCTACCTCATGTGATTAAGGATTATACCCTATTAAAAAGCGGTGCCGCTGTTGGAAATGCTTGTGGCCCATTAATTATCAGTAAAAAACCGGCTACTTTGGATCGACTTTGCGAAATGCGCCTGGGTATTCCGGGAAAAATGACCTCAGCCTATGTTTTTTATCGTTTATTTGCACCTCCGCCTAAAGAACTCAAAGAAATGTTGTTTTCCGATATCGAAAATGCTTTACTGAATGAAGATATTGATGCAGGACTCATCATTCACGAAAACCGTTTTACCTATCAGCAAAAAGGCCTTTATAAAATTGCTGATGTGGGAGATTTATGGGAAAACAGATTCCATCTTCCAGTGCCCTTAGGGGCCATTGCCATTAAAAAAAACATACCAACACAGGATGTAGAATGTATTGACTCCCTCATTCGAGAAAGCATTTTATACGCCCAAAAAAACACCGAACAAGTTATGGAATACGTTCGCAGACATGCTCAGGAGTTGGATGAAACGGTAATAAAAAGTCATATCGATTTGTATGTAAACCAAAACTCCATCTACCGCTCCCCTGAAGCTGAAAAATCAATCGAAACCTTTATGATTGAATCCTGTAAACAATTGATAATTAGAGACTAAAATTAACAATTAACAATGGAAAATTAATAATTTTCATTGTCAAGATCATATAACCTGAATTCTCTTGTTTCACTAAATTATATTTCCTACATTTGTATAAAAAACAAGCTATTATGATTGTAGTTACCGGGGCTGCCGGATTTATCGGCAGTTGTATGATAAACAAACTTAACAATAAAGGTCTTACCGGAATTGTTGCCGTGGATGATTTTTCTAAAACCGAAAAATCAGCGAACTTAAAAAACAAAATCATTAAACTTCAAATCGACCGAAAAGACTTCATTGATTGGTTAGATAAAAACGAATCGCAAGTGGACTTTATCTTTCATTTGGGGGCAAGAACCGATACTACGGAATTTAATAAAGCGATTTTCGATGAGTTAAATTTAGAATATTCCAAAGCGATATTCGAAAGGGGTTATAAATACCTAATTCCCATAGTATATGCCTCATCAGCTGCTACTTATGGCATGGGAGAATTTGGTTATGATGATAAGCACGACCTCGTTGATCAGTTAAAGCCCTTAAACCCTTATGGAGAATCGAAAAACGATTTTGATAAATGGGTGTTGAAACAAACTCATCAACCCCCAAAATGGCAAGGGTTAAAGTTTTTTAATGTGTATGGACCTAACGAATATCACAAAGGAAGAATGGCTTCAGTGATTTTTCATACATTCCGCCAAGTGAAAGAAAATGGCTTGGTAAAGCTCTTTCGGTCGCACAACCCAAAGTTTGACGATGGCAAACAATTGCGTGATTTTGTTTATGTTAAAGACGTGGTAAATGTTTGCTACTTTTTAATGGTAAACCAAGTTACGTCCGGAATATACAATTTAGGCACCGGCAATGCCCGCACCTTTTGGGATTTGGCAAGCCTAACTTTTAAAGCCATGAATAAAGAAGTAAACATTGATTTTGTGGATACGCCTATTGACATTAGAGATAAGTATCAATATTTTACGGAAGCGAATATGCAAAAACTCATAGATGCAGGATACAATCAGCCCTTCTATTCGCTTGAAACCGGTATAGACGATTATGTAAAAAACTATTTATTGACTGAATCGTATTTTTAAACCCGTTTATAAAAAAAAGCGGAACCGCTTTAGCAATTCCGCTCATCTTTATGAGTCCATTGTAATGCGCCATTGAGAGTCGCAATTACAATTTCTTTAAACCCAATTGTAATGAAACCATTTTTTGTTCTTGGGTGGCAATGTTTTTCTGCACATCGGTTTGGTAAGCATCATATTCTGAAGTAATGTCCCATAGGGCGTTCGGGAGGCTGTCGAACCTTACCCAACCTTTGGCACTACTCAGTTTCGTTAGGGCTTCGGTGCCATTGCTGATGGTGCAACTGACCTCTTTTAAAGGCATCTGAGCCAAGGCATCCACAAACTGAATGGCAATAGATGTATGTCGAGTGCCTATGGGTGTACCAACCTTGATACATAAATTCCAATCGTGTGCCAAATCGGGAGCATAGGAATGAATGAGTTTCCCTATGTTTTTTTTATCTACATCAATTTCATCCAACAATTGAGTAATCAAATCGGTGCCTTCGGCTTTTTTGTGTTTGATTTGCTGCGTGGGTAGATTTTGAATCGCAGCAAAAGCCTCAATTGCCGCTTGCATTTCTTCAATATTTTCAGATTGAATTAAATCGAGTATACCTACGTTTTCCTTCATAAGGATAAATAGTTCTTTTGCCCTTAGTACTGAAGTATTATCATCTGCTTGGGAAATATAAGTGTAAGGCTTATCCAAAGCCAGTTCAAGCTCCGTTTTGCCAAGGGTGTTTGCCTGTACCGAAGCTCTTAAGGAATACTTATAAATGAGCTTGCACATGTTTTCTTTCAGTCCGATTTTATCGGCTGTAATTACTTTTACATCCACGCCTTGGTTGATGATAGCCGTTTCTATTTTAGTCATATTGGTATCCAAATTTTCTTTATAACCGGGATACAATGGAATTTCGATAAGAGCATCGTTGTGGTCTGCCAAAAAGGTTTTGGCTCTGCGATTGGCATTTTGACGCGCATTTTGTGTTTTAAGCATGTTCTTTTTGTTTTTAATAGGTTTAATAACGTAATTGTTTAAGTTCTTTTTATCATTGAATGTTGAATTTTAAAAATGGATGGACTTCATACGCCTATTAAATGGATTCATAGAAAAATGGAGTGTTTAATACAAAAATCGTTTTGGTAAATAAGGGTTTTGTTTTTCTTAATATCCATGCCGTTTTCCTTAATATCAAAATCGTTTCGATAAATATTCATGCGAATGCAATAAATACCAACATGGGATTGATTAATACCTATATGTTTTTTCTTGTTTTCAACATCGATGAGATATATTTCAAACTGGAAACGAAATATGGGAACATCGTTTGAAATAATAACGGAATGGGAATTGCAAAAACCGTCTAAAAATTTGAAGTTTTCGAATTTGAAGCGAAAAATACCGGAAAGACGATAAAAAATACCGGAAAGGGATGTTGCAATAAAAGGATGGGAAGTGTTAAAAACCATTTTGGATGCGTTCATTTTTAAGTTGGTCGAAAGGAAGACAAGAAAAACAGTATCATTCTGAATATAGAAAACCAAATTTTAGTTTATGTAATTGTAAGAATGATTAAACCAAAAATAATAATACCAAAGGGGCTTTGTCAAGAAAAAAAGGAAATATTTTTTATAATTAGCGAAAATGGCTTGAAATTGAGCGTGTTAGAATTGATAATGAATAATTAAGAATGAATAATGGGGGGGTGAATTAAAGCAAAATAGTGATTGATAAGCTTTAGGGTAGATCAAATAAAGTTTGCAAATAATAGTATCTTTATTCGATGATTTGTAAAATAGTTTTATCTTTACAGGGATATATACTGAACAAAAGGTTGGGTTAGCCAGTCGCCTGGGAATCTTTTTTGCTTACCTTTGGTTAGGTTATAATGAAGTTATGGGCTATAAAGAGAATTCATGTAAGATTTATTAATTTAATAATTCACAGTTAAAAATCAAACTTATGAAAAACTTAATTTTAATTTTATTATGCTTTACATTTAACAATGTAACATCTCAAAATGGTTGTAAATTTTATAGACATGGTGAAAGTGATAAGGCATTCTATGTTTGCACTGAATTTGTTAGTGGATATAATTATGAGGTAGATAATTGGACAGGTAATTCTATTGATGACTTAGCTACAGGATTTGGCACTGTAACTATATCAGATGAAGGTTTTGAATTTAAGTATATCGGAAATATGAAAGATGGATTTTTTGATGGGCTAGGTACTATATATAAAAAGAATAAGGTTGCATTGATTTTTGATGATAATAATTCAGAAAGTTACGAAACACAAATTTTTGATGGGAATTTTAGTAAAGGATACTTTATTGATGGAAAATTTAAATTGGACAGAACTGCTTTTAATGTTTCTGAAATTATCTACATAAACACAAATTTATTTGTTAATAACTTTTCTATGACCTATCGAGGTACTTTTAAAGATATGTGTCCTTATAGTGGAAGAATTGATTATTCAAATGGCGATTATTTAATTGGAACTTTTAAAAATTTAGGTGAATGTGATGGTCAAGCAATATATTATTCTCGAACAAGAGATAAAACATATTATGGTTATTATAAATCTTACGAAATTTTTTTACTAGATGAAATAATTAAAGAAAATTATTCAAATTCACAAGCTTCATTTGATGATATATTGATTGGCATTGGTATAGCTGGAATAGCTGTTGGAATTATATCTTCTTTATTTAGTAAAGATGATGTTGATGTTAAAAAAAATACATACCCTGAAAAAAGTACAACTTCATCTTCTGTTAGCTATTCGACGAGTAGTATTTCTATAGGTTCTAAAGTTTATAGATGTCTAGTTAATAAATTTATTTTTACAACTTATTCAAAGTTAACAGGGGTTGTGGAAAATATTAGTGGTGACAAAATTCAAATTAGAATTACTGGTGGTATTTATGGTGATTCATATTACAATGGAGAAAGTATATATATTGAGAAAAAAATATGGGATTCAAAATACGGATGGTCAACATCAGACCCAGGTAGTTGTAAGAAATAGTTAAATTAAACTATGAAATATTTACAGCCCATAACAGCAATGCTTAGCACAATGGCGGTGTGTAAATAAACTTGAAGGGTATGTATGTATTTGTTAACTTTGGGTACTGTTTGACAGGGAAGTGCAAGTAAAACCGCCACATGTGCCAAGCAGCAATCCGTCAGACTGTCTAAAAACCTCCCTTGTTAACAATGTTTCATAAACTGTTAAC
>CAZJBB010000102.1:0-11090 GCA_964543995.1 uncultured Bacteroidales bacterium | reverse complement strand
TTTGCTGAAAATTTCTTCAGCAATTTTCAGGGTGAATCTTTGACGAAGTCAGGAGTCCAAAACATCTTTTCAGTATTCATTATGAAATATTATCATACAATCTTATCTTTTGGAAATCAGTTGTCAGCTAATATCATAGGGCTATTCGTGATGTTTGTAATCGTAAATATCAGTTGCAATAATAACAGCAAAGAATTATCCCCAAAAGAATCAGCCCTTGTGCAGCAATACTTGGACGAAAAAATAATACAACCCACTTCGGGCGGTAAGATTTTTAGCTCATTTGTCTTGTTGAAAAAGGGGAGGCAAAACCTTTACCTTTGGGCATACATCCAAGAGTATGTGAAAAAAGAGGGCAACATAATAAAAGGCAGCGGTATGTCACTTCCCATGAAAATACACTTTGAAGAAAACGGAAACGAATATAAAGTTGTAAGTCATTTCACCCCCGGGGATGGAGAACAATATGCCAAAGATATTCATGAGCACTTTCCGGAGGATATACAAAAACGGATGTTGGAATTTCCTTCTTCAACCGAAATACAAAATTTAGAAAACCGCAGTAAAGAAAGGGCCGAATTGTTTTTCAACAAGAAATAGTTCCTTTAACTTTAACTAAAGGCTTGAGGAATTCAACTCCTTATAAACGTAAGTTAATACATTAAATGCTTCTTTTCCATGCTATTCCATTTGGATTTGTAATCGGAATCCACAAAGAAAATTTTTAAGTCGGCTTTATAGTCGGCATCCACAAAATACACTTTCTTTTGGGCTTTATAATCGGCATCGGTAAAATACCATTTGCCCTCATTTCCTGTGGCTTTGTAATCGGCATCTACCTTGTACACAAGCAAATCAGCTTTGTAATCGGCATCCACTACAAAAATTTTAACATCGGCTTTATAATCGGCATCCACCGAATATACTTTTTGAGCATGGGTTATGATGTAATTCCCCAAAATAAAGAGTGAAAAGATAAGTAGCTTTTTCATAAGGATTGGATTTAGGAATATGAAATCAAAGATATAAAATCGTTTTCACATTCAGTTGCAAAAATCATACCCTAAGGAATTTCTTTTGTTTAATAAGCAAAAAGGAAGTTCTGAAAGGAGTATGGTGATTTCAGGTTTCCATTGGAAATTTACTGAATTCTTTTGCTTTCTCCTTCGATGTACTTAATAAATTTTTCACCATCTGATGAAATTTCAAAAGTGGTGAGTAGGGTATTTTCTGATATCAATGTATAGGTAAGCCGGAATGCCGGGGTTCCATTGCTTTTTTTGGATAAAAGTATCATGCTCTTTTGAGAAAAGCTTATTTCGTATTGAATGTTATGCCCTTCATTATCAAAATATATAGCCTTTGAAAAATAATTTGTGCCTTCATGGTAAAGAATCATTAGATCATCGTGTCCAAAGGCTTTTTGAGTAGAGTCTTTCTGAATTTCGGAATGGCTTTTTCTAACAATGATGTTTCCATCCAGTTCCTTTTCAAATGAAAAGGTTCCGGATCCTTGACCCGGCTTGCCTTGCCCTGAACCAACCCATTTTCCAATAAGCCAATTCACTTTCTCCCATGATGGGTTTTGCTGCCCGAAACAAGCACCCGAAATGATAAGAAAGCAAATGAAAAACTTTAATTTCATTAGAATTGTTCTTGGCGTTCCGAAAAGTTTTTTTCTTTGGAACTTAATTAATAAACCTAAACAGTTTGCTCCACCTTATTTTTCCGCTAAGCCATCCTTTGGCTTTGTCGAGCGATAACCAAACAAATACGGCTTTCCCTACCACATGATCTTCAGGTACATAACCCCAATATCTGGAGTCGGCAGAATTATGACGGTTGTCGCCCATCATCCAATAATAATTCATTTTGAAGGTATAGGATTTGGCTTCTTTATCATTTATAAACACCTTGCCGTTGGCAATGTTGAGTTTGTTTCCTTCATATACTTCAATAATTCTTCGATATAATTGAATGCTCACGGTGTCGATAGGAACGCTAGCGCCTGCTTTAGGGATATAAATGGGGCCGAAAAAGTCGCGGTTCCATTTATAATATGGGCTTTGTGGGAAAATTCTTTCGTCTCTTCCAAACTCATCTGAAAGGACGGAGATGGATTTTACATTAGAAAATGTTTTGAAATTTGCTGCAATTTCAGGAGTCAGACAAAAAACAGGGGAATTGGGTGCCAAGAGTTGGTAATCCTCTTTCTGTATTCCCAACTTCTCGAGCAGCGCATTATCCAGCCCATCGTTATAAAATTGAACTAAATATCTTCCTTTGGTTTTGGAATCCTGATTTAGTTTTTTAGGATTTGAAGTAAATGGATTCTCAACCTTGACGAGAGCCGTTATTGAAAACACATAAGGACTGTTCCTTAAGTTGATGGCGCTTTCCTGGGTAATATTAAAAACATAACTTTTTTGAACTTGATGCACATCTTCCATGTTTATTTTCATCTTATCCATGATCATAGGATTGATAGAATTTCCATCGGTTTCCACCAGATACTGGAATTGCATGTTTTTGGGGTTGTCTGCTTTTTTGCCGTTGATGTAAAGCTGTTTATCAATTACTTGTAAGGAGTCGCCGGCAATGCCCACACAGCGTTTGATGTAATTTTCTCGTTTATCTACCGGACGGGCAGTTACATGATAGGATTTCTTAATGGCATCTCTTCCCATTCCTTCAACATAAGAATCGCCGTAATCGGCTTTGAGTTGCATTTCGGCATCTCTTACAATTTGATAATAGCTTTCATTTTGTCTTTCTAAGGCTACGGTGTCTCCATCCGGATAATTAAATACCACCACATCGTTGTTTTTAACATTATCAAAGCCGGGAAAACGATAGTAGGGCAGTGAAATCCATTCCAAATAGGACTTCATATACTGAGTAAAGGGAAGGGTATGATGTGCAAAAGGAAAAGCAATGGGTGTATTGGGTATTTTAGGGCCGTAACTGATTTTACTGACGAATAAGAAATCGCCTACCAATAACGAACTTTCCATGGAAGAGGTAGGAATGGTGTAAGCTTCAATTAAGAAGGTGCGAATAATGGTGGCAGCAATCACTGCAAAAATAATGGCATCAGCCCATTCTCTTATCATGGTTTTTTTAATTTTTGGACGTTGTACAGGATCAAGAAAGGTTTCTTTTTTTGAAAAGCCCAAATAGGGCATGTAAATGAATGGGAATAGTGCACTAACCGCTTGAGGAAGCATGCCATATTTCTTGAAACATTTTGCCAATTCCACAAACATGAGCAAAATCACAAATACATTAATAAATGGAATCAGCAGGAAAATGTACCACCAAAAGTTCTTTTTAATGATTTTGACCCAAATATACAAGTTGAATATGGGCACAATGGCCATCCAACCTTTGTAACCTGCTTTTTCAAATATTTTCCATAATCCGGCAGCCGTCGAAATCATGAAAATGAGGGATAGAATTGAGTATATGCTCATGGTTTTATAAATTTATCAAATTAAACGTTTTTATTTGCTTTTATTTTTGCTTTCATGTTAATGTATGTTAAAGCAATCCTGTTTTTATGTTATATGATTTGTGTGAAATTAACTTAGAATTGAAGTACATCTTTCATTTGGTATACGCCTTTTTTCCCAATCAACCATTCGGCAGCTTTCACAGCCCCTAAGGCAAATCCTTTTCGGTTGGTTGCGGAATGCTTTATTTCAACAATATCGCAATCCGACTCGTAGGTAACCAGATGAATTCCGGGGACATTGCCTTCTCTGAATGATTTTACTTCAATTTCGTCGGGGTGAGTGATGGTAGATTTTAACCATTTTTCTTTGCGGTTCAAATTGCTGATTAAGTCGTTTACCAGCCTTAAAGCGGTGGCACTGGGAGAATCTTGCTTATAAATATGATGGGTTTCTTCAAGGGATACATCGTAATCATCGAAATTGTTCATCATTTTGGCCAATTCCTGATTCAGTTTGAAAAAGATGTTTACTCCAATGCTGAAATTTGCAGCATACAACATGCTTTTTTGATTGCTTATACAGTATTTTTCGAGTTCAGGCAATTTATCGTACCAACCGGTTGAGCCTACTACCACGGGAATATCGTACTCAAAACAGCGCAATGTGTTTTCAACGGCAGTGTCAGGGGTGGAAAATTCAATGGCCGCATCCGCTTGCTTAATGAGCGCTTCCTCTTTTTTCCAATCTGCTTCGGAGTCAATAATGGTAATTACTGTATGATTTCTTTCCAGGGCAATCTTTTCAATTTCTTTGCCCATTTTACCGTAACCGATGATGGCTATATTCATTTAAAATTTCAAGGTTAGTTTTATGCCGTTAATGGAATGATTAGAGTTCAGGCCGGAGTATCCGGAGATTGGACTCACATGCAAAGATATGTCGTCTTTAATGCTGAAATCGAATAAGTTAGCATCCACACTAGCATCAATAATGTTTAGTAAATATACCAAAACGTCTAAAATACACGACAACTCATAATTTCTCCGGTAATAATTTTCTGCCGATAAGATGGAAGCCGTGGAATATTGAGCATATTTGGTGTCTATAGTGGTGGAATCACTATCCGTTCGGAAGGAATAAGCTTGCTGATAACTTTTATATTGCTGGTAATTTGTAATGGCAAAATAGGTTATCACGCCCAGACCCACATATACGATAGGTAATTTCCAATATTTTTTATTATAAAATTGGCCCAATCCGGGCAATACCGCTGACATGATGGTGGCTTTGGTTGGGGAATGCAAGTTGCGAAGGCTGTCTTTTTTTATGAGTGTTGAATCTTGTTGGGCATAGCTTTGTGAAGAAGAGAATGAAACAACGAGAAAGAAAATCACTATCCAAGTAAATATTGGTGATGGAAAAGAAGAGGGGCAGGTCACATTTTTTTTTATTGAACCCATTATTGAGCCAAAATATTAATAATTCTTTCCAGTTCAGCATCAGAGGCGAAGGGAATTGCAATTTGACCTTTCCCTTTTTTACTTCGCTTTATTACAATGGGATTGATGATTTTACTTGAAATGAGGGATCTTGCTTTTTCTATTTTTTCAGGTAAAATGCTATGCTTAACTTTAGGGGGTGTTTTGCTTATGGTAGCGTTTTTAACCAATTCTTCAACTTGACGAACCGAAAGAGATTTTTCAAGAATGGTACCAAGGAGTTTAATTTGTTTGTCGATCGAATCTACGGTAATTAAAGCCCGAGCATGTCCCATACTGATGTTTCCGTCGCGAACTGCAATTTGTATTTCGGCGGGGAGTTTGAGTAAACGGATGAAATTGGTAACCGTGGAGCGGTTTTTCCCCAGTCGATCGCTGAGTTGCTCTTGAGTAAGAGAACATTCATCGATTAAGCGTTGAAAAGTAATGGCAATTTCTATAGGGTTCAAATTTTCTCTTTGGATGTTTTCCACCAAAGCCATTTCAAGCATTTGGGTGTCGTCGGCCAAACGTACATAGGCAGGGATCTTTTCCAATCCGGCCATTTGGGAAGCGCGAAAACGTCTTTCTCCGGAGATCAATTGGTATTTTCCGTTTTTTATTTTTCTAACCGTAATGGGTTGAATGATACCTTGTTTGGCAATGGATTCGGAAAGTTCTTTTAAGGTAGCCTCATCAAAGTCGGTTCGGGGTTGAAAGGGATTAACTTCAATTTGCTTCAATAAAATTTCGCCAATAATTTCGTCAGGTAAATGTAGCGATTTTACTTCATTAGCCTCTATTTGAGCCCCACTTTGCAGAAGGGCACTCAATCCTCTCCCTAATCCTTTATTTTTCGTATTCATTTATACTGTTATATATTTTTCCGATTCACTAATTTTAGTGAGCTTGTTTTTTTGTAATATTTCTCTGGCCAGGTTTAAGTAATTGATTGACCCTTTACTGTTTACATCGTGCATAATGATGGTTTCGCCGAAACTGGGGGCTTCACTTAATTTGATGTTTCTATATATTATGGTATCAAACACCATTTGTTGGAAGTGGGTTCTCACATCT
This sequence comes from uncultured Bacteroidales bacterium, assembly GCA_964543995.1. GTDB lineage: Bacteria > Bacteroidota > Bacteroidia > Bacteroidales > CAIXTV01 > CAIXTV01. The sequence goes on along the minus strand of CAZJBB010000102.1, from coordinate 5,080 downwards.
TCAACCACTTGGTTAGACAAACGCAATCGAGAGTCGTACATGGTGAGTAAAATGCCTTCAATGTCCAGTTCCGTATTTAAGTGAGATTGTACAATTTTAATGGTATTCAACAACTTACCCAAGCCTTCCAAAGCGAAATATTCGCATTGAACGGGTATAATCACCGAATCGGCTGCCGTTAAGGCATTTACGGTAATTAATCCCAATGAAGGTGAACAATCCAGGATGATAAAATCGTAATCGTTTTTAATTTTACCAATCACCTTTCGCATCATTTTCTCCCTATTCGGAAGGTTGATCATTTCAATTTCGGCACCCACCAAATCAATATGAGAAGGGATTAGATATAAGTTTGGCGTTGCCGTTTGAAGGGTGATGTTTTGAGGTTCAACATCGTCAATTACACATTCGTAAATGCTGGTTTTGATGTTTTTAGGGTCGAACCCCACACCTGAAGTGGCATTTGATTGGGGATCGGCATCGATAAGAAGCGTTTTGTATTCCAGCACCGCTAAACTTGCACTCAAATTAATTGCGGTGGTAGTTTTACCAACACCTCCCTTTTGATTGGCTATTGCAATAACCTTACCCATTATTTTTATTTTTTTAAAAGTGAAGAAAAATCATTTTTGATATGAAATCAAAAAAATGTCTTTTAATTATATCGAACCTTCAAGATTTTTCGATGGATTATCCAAATCGTCAAATTCCAAATTAGAAAAACTCTTTTCTTCGTATGAAGTTTCTTCGTATCCATCAGGGACTTCACCTGTGTGGATAAAATGAACCGTGTCGTTTAATCCATCGACAAACTTTTCGAAATCTTCTTGGTAGAGGAAAATTTTATGTTTTTCATAAAAAAACTTCCCTTGGTCGTTGTCGAACCTTTTTTTACTTTCGGTAATGGTTATATATTTTTCATCACCTCGGGTAACTTTAACATCAAAAAAATAAGTTCTTTTTCCTGCTCTAACAGATTTTGAGAATATTTCATCTCTGCCTCTTTTTTCGAATTCTTCCATCTTTAAATGAGTTTAATTAATTCAAAGGAGTGCAAAAATATAAAAAATTTTACGCAAATGAGGCAGATTTGTACTTAAGTTGATAAAAATAATGAATTGGAATGCTGAATAAATAAACTACAGGCATTCAATATTGGATAATTCCAAAAATGCGGTTTAGAAACAATAATTAATAATAAGTGTGAGGGAATTTGGGATAAGTTCAAAATTATCAACTATAAAACGTACTTTTGCAGCGAATTTAATTGTATCGAATGCTCAATAGAAGATATTTAAGAGTTAAGGTTTTGCAGTCCTTGTATTCCTTTTTAATGGATGAAAACGATAATTTGGCTGCGGGCGAAAAACTGCTGTTGTTTAATTTTAAAAAACTGGACGAACTTACCATTTGGCAGTTTTCCCTTTTGTTCGAAATTGTCGATTTTGCCGAAAAAAGGATGGAAGATGCTAAAGGAAAGTATTTTCCGACGGAAGAAGAACTGAATCCTAACCTCAAGTTTATCGGAAATCGCTTTTTGAAACAATTGAGGTTAAATAGAAGTTTTAACAAGCGTTTGCTTGAATATAAGATAAATTGGGCTGAGGATTATGAGTTGATACGAAAATTATATAATGCCCTGGTAGATAGTAAATTCTTCCAAAAGTACCAACAAAATCCTGAAGATTCCTATTTTGAAGACAAAGAATTGGTGGTGAAAATCGTGAAATCCATATTCACCGATTCTGAGTTACTGGAAGAGCATTATGAAGAGAAAAGCATTTATTGGGTTGACGATTATGATACCGCCAATATGCTGCTGATAAAAATTATCAATATTTTTGAAGAGACTTTCGATGAATTTCATCCTTTCCCCGAGATGTTTAAAGGCACCAAAGATGAAGACCGCTTGTTTACCATAGATTTATTTAGAAAGACAGCGATTCATTGCAAGGAATTTGATGCCATGATTGAAAGCAACCTCACCAATTGGGATTTCGATCGCTTGGCTTATATGGATATTTTACTCATTAAAATGGCTATTTGCGAAATCTTGCATTTTCCATCCATTCCGGTTAAAGTTACCCTGAACGAATACATTGAAATTTCAAAGTTCTTTAGTACACCAAAAAGCAAGGTGTTTATTAATGGAATATTAGATAAACTCACCGAGGATTTTAAAAAGGCCAAGCTTATTAAAAAGTCGGGTAGGGGATTGATGTAATTTTTTCGGTAAAATGGCTTCCTTTCTATAAAATGATTAGTTTTGCAAAAAAAACATGAGAAGATTTTTTTATATATTAGCATTCCCTTGTATTTGTTTACTGTTTTTTTCCTGTGGCAATCCCGATAAAGGAATATCAACGGATATTGTAAAAAACAGCAACTCAGCCAATGGTAAAGTTCAAGATTCAGATGCTCCAAAATTTGAATTTAAAGAAGAAACCCATGATTTCGGTAAGCTGAATCAGGGAGAAAAAGTAAAATTCTCTTTTGTTTTTAAAAATGTCGGTAAATCCGATTTAATTATCGCCTCAGCCTCAGCCTCCTGTGGTTGTACTATTGCTGATTACCCCAAAAAACCAATCCATTCAGGTGAAGAAGGTACCATTGACGTAAGTTTTAATTCGGAGGGGAAAAAGGGAATGCAACATAAAACCATAACGGTATTGGCAAATACCAATCCAAATTCAAAACAACTCTCCATAAAAGCGGAAGTTGTTGAACTTTAATTTTAAAATCAAAACATCATTATGAAATCGTTCAATTTATTATTGCAAGCTCAAGCTCAAGGTCAAAACCCAATGATGACTATCGGTATGTTAGTCTTAATTGTGGTTGTTTTTTATTTCTTCATGATCCGTCCTCAAATGAAGAAGACCAAGCAAATGAAAGCATTTCGTGAAGCACTGAAAAAAGGCGACAAAATTGTTACCATTGGTGGCATCCACGGAAAAATTGTTGAAGTACAAGAAACTACTTTCTTAATTGAAGTAGAAGGCTTGAATAAACTCAAAATTGAAAAATCAGCAGTAGCTATGGACAATTCCACTCAATTGTCGGCTGAAACGAAATAAAAAAAGTGGCTGAAAACACCGCTGAAAATACGGTTTTTCGCAGAAAACTTCTCAACTTTAAAGGGAATATATTAATAGTATGTTTTTTTATTTCCTTTTCTAGCTGGTTTTTTATTCGCTATGCTCATGATATTACCATAAACACCAGCTATCCGGTCGAATTCATTTATGGCTATAGCGATAGGATTTTAGTAAACGTTCCGGACAATCGGTTGTATTTGCAAATTAGATCGAATGGGTTAAATTTGCTCCTAAAGCAATTGTTTACTTCCCCTCAGAAGTTGCAAGTTCGGCTCAAGAAAAGCAATTTGGATGAAAGCATCCAAAGGGGTACCGCAGTGTTAACTTCCTCTGAAATTATCAATCAGGTTTCTACCCAGTTGGGAATTCCTTTTGGCAGTATTCAAATGACCAGAGATTCCTTGTTTTTCTCCTTGGAAAAAGCATTTTCAAAAAAAGTTCCAATACGAGCGAATGTTTCTTTGAGTTTCGATCCATCATTTTATTTGTATGGTAAAATTGCCACTACTCCGGACAGTGTTGAACTCACTTCCACAGAGGGACTCCTCAGTAAAATTTCATTTGTGGAAACGGAGAATAAGCTGCTTCAAAATCTAAACTCCAATCAGAGCATACAAATAAACCTGATAAAGCCAAGTCCCCATATAACGATGCCGGTGCAACAGGTGAACGTTCAAATTCCCATTGAAAAATACACTGAAACCAAGTTTTTGGTTCCGGTAACTTGCGATTCAGCAGGGTTGAAAATAAAATTTTTCCCAAATGAAGTTTCGGTAAAATGCTTGGTAGCCTTTAAAGACTTTAAGAACATTATCCCTAATTTGTTTAAAATTGTAATTAATAAAGAAGCGCTTAATAATATTAGGAAGCAAAAGGTAACCCTGAAACTGACCAAGTTCCCCTCTGAGGTCAAGGTCTTATATTTGGATCCGCCTTCGGTAGATTATCTTATTTTGAAATAATGAAAACGATAGCCATCACCGGGAATATAGGTTCAGGGAAAAGTGTTATTTCCGAAATGTTTACTGTATTGAAAGTACCTGTGTTTAACGCAGATACAGAAGCCAAGAAACTGTATGAACGATCCGACGTTCTTTTAAGGGTAAGAGAAATTTTCGGGAATGCTGTTTTTGACTCCGACGCTAATTTGCAGTTGAAAGTGCTTTCGCAAATTGTATTTAAGGATCCAATTAAACTCAGTAAGCTGAATGCGTTATTACATCCACTTACCTTACAGGCTTTTGCATCCTGGTGTGAGTCGAAAAAACAATTTCCTTTGGTTGGGTTGGAATCCGCCATTATTTTCGAAAGCAATATCGCTCATCTTTTCGATTATACTTTGCATGTTTCTGCCCCTGAGGCAGTTTGCCTGAAAAGGGTTGTAAATCGCGATAACACTACAGATGATTTAGCAAAGGAAAGGATGAGAAACCAATGGTCGGATGTTAAGAAAAGCCAATTGGCTGATTTTGTTATCAAAAACGATGAATCCTGCTTAGTAATCCCTCAAGTCTTTCAACTATTCTCAAAGTTAATGAGGAGTCTCTTTGATAATTAATTTATCAAAATGTTTATTAGAAATGCTTTTGAAGTTGAAAAGATTTTTTAGTTTTGTGCAAATTAAATAAAATAAATTTATGAAAAAACTCATTCTAGCCATCGTATGCACCTGCATTTCATTGCTTGGATTTTCTCAGGTGGATGTTCAAATAAGCAAGCCTTTTAGGGTAGTGGATGCAAAAACCAAACTGTATTTTAATGGAGAAAACTCCATTTTAAGTGTGAAGATTGATGATGGGACCATAACGCTTCAGGTATTTGATAAAGAAAAAATGGCCGAAAAGCATCGCAAAGAATATGAAGACATGCCCAAGAAATCTGTGATTGAAGATGTGATTAATTTCAATGGACGCATTCTTTTAATGTACTCCTTATGGGAGATCGGAAGAGCACACGTCTGAACTCCAGTCACCTGAAGCTAT
>CAZJBB010000101.1:0-11146 GCA_964543995.1 uncultured Bacteroidales bacterium | reverse complement strand
TGCTGAAAATTTCTTCAGCAATTTTCAGGGTGAATCTTTGACGAAGTCAGGAGCATACTATGGTCAAAAACCCCTTGAGGCATTTAGGTTATTAAACCCTATTTTTTATTAATGATATTTCATGCATCTTCGAGTTTTATAATAATGTACTTGAATTATCTTAAAATACACATATTATAGTTTCTTTATGCAAATGTGAGGAGCGAAAATTTGACGATTACAAATACACTCAACTTTCTTAAAGCTTTACAAAATCAATAAAGTGTCACAATTTTACAAATAAAAAAGGCTGTCTATATTTCTTAGACAGCCTTTACCCTAACAATAATGAAAACAAATTACTTTTGTTTAAAAAGCAACTTTATTTACTCAATGCGTTGGTTTTACGCATGAGTTTAGATTTTAAATTGGCGGCTTTATTTTTATGAATCACCGATTTCTTTGCTAATTTATCAATAAGCGAAACCATATCAGGTAATTTCTCAACAGCAGGTTCTTTTGCATCCAATGCTCTGAATTTCTTGAGGGCATTACGCATTGTTTTCGCATCATAACGATTACGTAACCTACGGGTTTCATTTGCTCTAATTCTCTTTATTGCTGATTTATGATTTGCCATACTTTCAAATTTCTTATTTTAAATGGACTGCAAAAATACATATTTTTTTCTAATTACAAAGCATTAATTCAAATCTTTAGAAATTATTTTGGAGCTGCTTTGTACAAAATCAAGGCAATGATTCCAAAAATAGCATTTGGAATCCAAACAGCGATTACCGGAGGCAAACTCCCTGAAGTAGCAAATGTAGTGGATACCTGCATAAACAGTATAAAACTGAAACTGATAATCAATCCATAGCCTAAATGCATCCCTATCCCCCCCCTAAGTTTTCTGCTGGAAACCGACAATCCTATCATGGTTAAAATAATGGTAGAAAAAGGGAATGCCATTCTCTTATTTCGTTCTACCTCATAATACTTTAGCATGTCGGAACCTTTAATTTTTTCTTTTTCAATATAATCATTAAGCTCTCCATAATTCATGGTTTCATAATCCTCTTTATTGATAACAAAATCAGAAGGATTGATAGGCAAGCTTGCTTTCATAAGCTTACCGGTTTCCACTTGCTCGTGCATTCCATTGAATGTCCTTTTGTAATAATCATTTAAAATCCATTGCTTATTCAAAGAATCATAAACAATGGTCCTGGCTGTAATTTTATAAAACATTCCCAATTCGGAGCTCATGTTTTCCATAGAAAAATTATAAGCCGTTTTAATTCGGTTGTCATAATACTCAACATAAGAAAACACCCCCGGACTTAACTGAGAATGAATATTTCTTCCTTTACTGTAAATTGTTTTTTCAATGTATTTACTCCGAAAATTCATTCGAATTTGATTGGAGTGGGGTATCACAAAATTAGCCAAGTAAAACGACATCAATCCAATAACAACGGCGGAAAATAAATATGGCAGAAATATTCGTCGGTAACTAATTCCGCTACTGAGCATGGCAATGATTTCTGTATGACTCGCAAGTTTGGATGTAAAAAAGATAACGGCAACAAAGGTGAATAAAGGACTGAATAAATTGGCAAAGTATGGGAGAAAGTTTACATAATATTGAAAAATAATTTCTTTAAGGGGAGCTTGTTTTTCAATAAAATCGTCCACTTTTTCCGAAACGTCAAAAATGATAACAATTACAATAATTAATGCCAAGGAGTAAAAAAATGTACTCAGGAATTTTTTTATTATGTAAAGGTCTAACTTTTTGAGTGGTTGATTCATAACCTGTTTTGGAGTTTTTTAACCATAATGGATTTCCAATGAGAAAACTCACCGGAGATAATTTTATTTCGTGCTTCGCCAACCAACCATAAATAAAAAGCCAAGTTGTGAATGCTTCCAATCATGGGGCCTAACATTTCTCCGGAAACAAATAAATGACGTAAATAGGCTTTAGAGTAAAACCCATCCACAAAAGAAGTTCCATTAGCATCAATCATACTAAAGTCATCTTTCCATTTTTCGTTCCTAATGTTGATGATGCCTTCAGAAGTAAATAACATACCGTTTCTGCCATTTCGTGTGGGCATCACACAATCGAACATATCCACGCCTAATGCAATGCATTCCAATATATTGGCAGGCGTTCCCACACCCATTAAATATCGAGGTGCATCTGTAGGTAAAATCCGGCAAACCAAATCAGTTAATTCATACATGGTCTCTATAGGTTCTCCTACAGAAAGTCCTCCAATGGCATTTCCGGAAGCATTTTTTGAGGCAATGTACTCAGCACTTTCCGTCCTAAGGTCTCGATAAACACTTCCTTGAACAATAGGAAAGAGATTCTGCTCATAACCATATAAGCCTTCACTATTATTAAATTGGGCAAAACACCTATCTAACCAATGGTGAGTAAGCTTCATAGAACGTTTGGCATAATCATTTTCACAAGGAAATGGGGTGCATTCGTCAAATGCCATGATGATATCTGCTCCAATTTCCCTTTCAATATCCATAACCCTTTCCGGAGTAAAATTATGCTTTGAGCCATCGATATGGGAACGAAAAACCACCCCTTCGTCGGTGAGTTTACGGTTAGCGCTAAGGGAATATACTTGGTAACCTCCACTATCGGTTAATATGGGTTTATTCCATCCATTAAATTTATGCAAGCCCCCGGCTAATTTTAAAATATTAGTTCCCGGGCGAAGATATAAATGGTAGGTGTTTCCTAAAATAATTTGTGCGTGAATGTCAGTTTCCAGTTCCTTAATATGAATCCCTTTTACAGAGCCTACAGTCCCCACAGGCATAAAAATAGGGGTTTTTATATCGCCATGCGCCGTAACTATGGTTCCGGCTCTTGCCGATGACATGGCATCAACATGATCCTTTGTAAACTTCATTCCAATTTTTTAGCAAAAGTACTTTTTTCGACCGAACTAATATTGTTAAAAAAACTGTGAGTTACTTTTTCATTTCTTTTGTCTGTCCAATTAAGTATTCCCTACTTTTGCATTTTATATTTTTATAATGTTCGAATCGTTACAGCAACATTTGCTGCTAAACCAAATTGTTTTTATCGTTTTTTCCTCTGCAATTGGGATTTTATTAGTGTATTATTGGTTGATATTCAGCCGATTGGCTTTTGCTAAATCGAATTCTCAGTCCATTCCGGTGGAAGGGGTTTCCGTGGTGGTTTGCTCAAAAAACGAAATTCTTAATTTGAAGAAAAATCTGCCCTTACTTTTTGAACAAGACCACCCTTTATTTGAAGTAGTAGTAGTAAATGATGAATCGGATGATGATACCCATTTTTATTTACTTGATTTACAAAAGGAGCACACCAACTTAAAAATTGTTAACATAAAAAACAGCGTCCACTTTTTTAAGGGGAAGAAGTTTTCCCTATCCATTGGAATTAAATCAGCCACTTATGACATCATTTTGCTCATTGACGCAGATTGTTTTCCGGTGAGCAATCAGTGGATTAGGAATATTCAACAGCATTTTTCAGGGAAAACCGAGATTGTGTTAGGATACGGTGCTTATGAAAAAAGGAAAGGCTTGCTTAATAAGCTTATTCGTTTTGACACCCTACATATTGCCATGCAATATCTATCTTTTGCAAAATCAGGTATCCCATATATGGGGGTTGGAAGAAATTTAGCATATCGCAAAAGCTTGTTTTACAGAAACAAAGGATTTATTACCCATTATAAAATTGCTTCAGGCGACGACGATTTGTTTGTCAACCAAGTGGCCAATGCCAATAACACCAAGATCGAAATAGGTCATAACAGCAGCACTTTATCAGCACCCAAAACTACTTTCACCGAATGGTACTACCAAAAGAAACGACATTTATCTACTTCTGTTCACTATAAATTCATTCATCAGGTTCTTTTGGCTTTATACCCATTTTCGGTTGTCATTTCTTATCTTGCTTTGATTTGGTTGATTTTAGTAGATTACAATTTTATTTGGATAATATCGTTAATTTCAATTAGAATACTTAGCATGGTATTGATATTTTACTTCAGTATGCGAAAACTTAATGAAAAAATGTTTCCCTTCTTGGTCCCATTTTATGAAATCATGTTCATTAAGCTCAATACATTTTTTTATTTAAGCTCGCTTGTAATTAAAAGCAATAAATGGAAGTAAACCCAAATTTAACAGTAAAAGCTCAGAAGGATTATACCCTGGTGCAGAAAGCGCTTCTTGGCGACCAAAAAGCCTATTATGCATTAATGGATAATTATCGTGATACACTGTACTTTACCTTGCTAAAAATGACCAATAACGTGCTGGATGCTGAAGATTTAACCATAGAAGCTTTTGGAAAAGCCTTTAAAAACCTTCAGCAATACACCCCTGATTATGCATTCAGTACGTGGTTGTTTCGGATTGCAACCAACAATTGCATTGATTTTATCCGAAAAAACAGAATAAGCGCTTTGTCGGTGGATCTCCACAGCAAAGATAAAAATGGGAACACGACTCCTCACGAAATTCCCGCTCAAACTTTAGACCCGGAAGAACATTTCATCAATAAACAAAAGATTAAGCTTATGAGGAGTGTGGTAAAAAAGCTCAAACCACATTATAGGCATTTGGTGGAACTTCGATATTTTAAGGAATATTCTTACGAAGAAATCGCTGTGGAACTGGATCTGCCTTTGGGAACGGTTAAAGCCCAGTTATTTAGAGCCAGAGAATTGCTTTTTCAGATTTTGAAAAACGCTCAGGAAAACATTTAGCTCGATTTTTTAATCAACGGTATAAAATAATGCCTATTTGGGGATGGATTGAATTCCCAACCATGAAGAATTCAGTTAACCACAAAAAAAGGCCACCCAATGGGTAGCCTTTTCTTTTTATACAATCTAACTTACTGAACAATCAATTTAGTAGTATAGGTTTGGTTGTTGTTTTTTTTACGAACACTTACAAAATAGACTCCTCTTTCATAATCTGACATATCAAAAGAGACGAAAGACTGATTTGTTTCCTTTCTGAGGATAACATTTCCAAGCAAAGAATACACTTTAATTTCTGCATCCATGGCATTTTTCAAACTGATGTTTACTTTGCCGTTACTTGGGTTAGGATATAAAACGAATCCGTTATCAGTTTTGTAATCCTCGATTGAGGTATTGACAAACAAATCGTTAATATCACGAGGAATTAAAATGTAATTTGAAAGATATGGATTACTTACGTCTATTTGTCCAACCATACCGGTCATATTAAAATTGCTTGTTGGAGCCGGAGTTCCTTGCAAAGTACAATTGGAATAAAATCTCATGGTAATGGTGTCCACGCCATTTAATGCCAAAACCGTAACAGTATTGCCGGCTGTTGTTGGCCAACCGCTAAGATATGTAAGATTATTCATGGTTACTAAGTATGCTTCGTTACTTTCACTAAAAGCAGAAACGATTAAAGGTGTGTGTAAGGCATTTCCTGAAGAAATCAAAACAATTGAATCAGGGACCATCTCAGTTAAGCCACTTACCTGTGCAATTTTGCCAATGACACGAAGTGAGTCACCTTCTACTGGAGCATAACCTAAATTGGTGGTTTTGTACACATTTATTCCACCTGTATTGTCCATAATATAGAAATTCAAGGCCGTAGAAGTGGTAGTTTGCTTATAATTAATACTATGAACTACCCCTAAGAGTTTACAATTTACATTCAATGAATCGGCAATACCTGAAGTTGCATTTTCGGTGTGAACTTGTGAAATTGTGTATAATGGCGGGAGTCGTAAGGTATTAAAAGTAATTTCATTTCCGTAACCAACACCCACTGCATTCGTTGCATAGGCTCTAGCATAATAGGTAGTATAATTAGTTAGGTTGCTTAATGTGCTGGAGAAAGTAGCGGTAGCGGTGGCTACACTGAATGAATCCGTTAAGGTTGGATTATGGTTTAATCCCCAACAAATTCCTCTGGTAATAACAGTATCTCCACCATCGTTAACTACTGTTCCTGAAACCGTTGCTCCGGTAAAAGTTATTGCAGTAGCAGCACCTGTAGTTAATACAGGGACTACAGCTGAAGCTGCAGTTATAAATGTTGAATCATTACCATAGAAAGTCCCTAAGGAATTGATGCAATAGGCTCTATAATGATAGGTGGTGCTTAAAGTGAGGTTTGTAAGGTTAATGGAATACGTTCCAACCGCTGCGGTTGTGGTTCTAATTGAGTCGGCAATGGTTGGATTGGCATTGGTGCTATAACAAATACCTCTTGCTGTAAGTGCATGACCGCCGTCGGTAGTTACGTTTCCATTACAAAGAGCTGTATATTGGGTAACTCCTGAATGGGTTCCTGTGATTACATTTGGGTTAGTATAGTTGATTGCCAAATCAGCCAAGTTTCTAGGAAGTATTCTATAGGCATTAAAATAAGGTGAAGTAGCATCATTTTGTGAACCTAAACCTGTAATACTAAAAGTAACCGTTGGAGCAGGAGTTCCCTGAATGGTACAATTGGTATTAATATAAATGGTGGTAGTGTCAATGCCGTTGGTAGCTAAAACCGAAACTGAGTTTCCTGCAGTTACCGGCCAACCGCTAATATAGGTCAAGTTATTTTTGGTAATTAATTTGGATTCTGTTGTTTCGTCCAAAGTGGTTACCGTAATGGGCGTATGTAAGGCATTGGCTGCAGAAATAAGCACAATTGAATCAGGATTCATCTCAGTTAATCCATTTACTTGTGCAATTTTACCAATCACTCTGATGGAATCTCCCTGAGCAGGTGTATATCCCACAAGGGTAGTTTTATAAACATTGATGCCCCCGGTTGGGTCAAGTATATAGAAATTATATCCGGCAAAGGTGGTGGTGGCTTTAAAATTAATACTGTGAACCACGCCAATCAATTTACAATTTACAGTTAAAGAATCTGCAGCACCTGTTGTTGCGTTTTCAGTATGCACTTGTGCAATGGTATAGGTGGGAATAAATAGTTTTGTGGTGAAGGTCAAATCATTCCCATAAGCGGTACCACTTGAATTGGTTGCAAAAGCACGTACATGGTAAAGTGTGCTTGAAGAAAGGTTGGCAAGAGAACCTATAAATGCTCCAATCGTTCCGGTTTGAGTATTGATAGAATCGGTTAGGGTAGGATTGGCAACAAGACTCCAGCAAACCCCTCTGGCGGTGATGGTACCACCACCATCATTAATTACTTTTGCAGCTGCATTGGCGGTAAAAGAAGTGATGTTGTACACGGAATCTGTTGACACTACTGGTAATACAGGGGTAGATGAAGTAGTAAATGTAGAATCTGCACCATAAGCAAGACCGAAACTATTAAGTGCATAAGCACGATAATGATACAAAGTTCCGCTGGTTAAACCTGCAAGATTGGCACTGAATACACCGGTAGTTCCTGTAACGGCAATATGTGTCCCGATAGTATCAGGGTTAGCAGTGGTTCCATAACATACACCTCTTTGGGTAATGGCATAGCCCCCGGTGGAGGTAACATTACCACTACAGGAAGCACTGGTCATCGTAATTGCTGTGGTTGAAGTAGTTAATACGGTAGGTGCCGCATAATTTATAGTAATGTCAGCGATATTTCTTGGAATAATTCGATAGCTTTGGAAATAAGGAGAAGTTGCATCATTTTGTGAACCCAAACCTGTTACATTAAAAGTAGTTGTAGGAGCTGGAGTTCCTTGAATGGTACAATTGGTATTAATGTATATAGTAGTAGTATCAATTCCATTGGAAGCTAAAACAGTAGCAGAGTTTCCTGCAGTTACAGGCCAACCACTCATGTAAGTCAAGTTATTTTTGGTAATTAATTTTGATTCTGTGGTTTCGTCTAACGTAGTCACAGTGATGGGTGTATGCAAAGCATTGGCAGCAGAAATCAATACAATTGAATCAGGATTTATTTCAGTAAGCCCATTTACTTGCGCAATTTTTCCAATAACTCTGATTGAATCACCTTGAGCAGGAGTGTAACTTAACAATGTAGTTTTATACACATTGATGCCTCCGCTTGGGTCTTCGATAAAGAAGTTGTAACCGGCAAAGGTGGTGGTGGCTTTAAAATTAATTCCATGTACTACGCCCAAAAGCTTACAATTAACATTCAGTGAATCTGCAGCACCCGTTGTGGCGTTTTCTGTATGAATCTGGGAAATGGTATAGGTTGGGACGAATATTTTTGTGGTAAAAGTCAAGTCATTTCCATAAGCTGTACCGTTTGAGTTGGTGGCATAGGCACGCACATGGTAAAGTGTAGCAGACGAAAGATTGGTCAGTGAACCAATAAATGCACCAATCGTTCCAGTTTGAGTATTGATTGAATCGGTTAAGGTAGGATTGGCAACAAGACTCCAACAAACGCCTCTGGCGGTAATGGTACCACCTCCATCATTAATTACCTTAGCAGCTGCATTGGCTGTAAATGGAGTGATACTATATACAGAATCGGTTGATACCACAGGTAATACAGGAGTTGCAGAAGTTGTAAAAGTAGAATCGGCACCATAAGCCAAGCCTGTACTATTCAGTGCATAAGCACGATAGTGATATAAAGTTCCACTGGTAAGACCGGTCAAGTTCGCACTGAAAACACCGGTGGTTCCTGAAACAGACATATGGGTTCCAATCGTATCTGGATTCGCAGTTGTTCCATAACAAATACCCCTTTGCATAATTGCAGAACCTCCATTTGTGGTAACATTACCATTACAGGTAGCACTGGTCATGGTAATGGTGTTTGTTGAAGTAGTTAATACAGTGGGTAATACATAATTTATGCTAATGTCAGTGGTACTTCTTGGAATAATGCGATAGCTTTGGAAATAAGGAGAAGTCGCATCATTTTGTGAACCTAAGCCGGTAACATTAAAGGTGGCGGTTGGAATAGGTGTTCCTTGGATTGTACAGTTGGTATTCACATAAATTGTGGTGGTGTCTATTCCGTTTGTAGCCAATATGGTTGCAGCGTTTCCTGCTGTAACAGGCCAACCACTGATATAAGTTAAATTGTTTTTCGTAATGAGAATGGATTCAGTAGTTTCGTCTAAAGTGTTTACAACCAATGGAGTGTGTAAAGCATTTCCACTGGAAATGAAAACGATTGAATCGGGTGCAATTTCAGTGAGTCCGTTTACCTGAGCAATTTTTCCAATTACTTTAATTGAATCACCCTGGTTTGGTGTGTATCCAACCAATGTAGTCTTGTATACATTAATTCCACCGCTTGGGTCTTCAATAAAGAAGTTATATCCGGCAAAAGTGGTAGTGGCTTTAAAGTTAATTCCATGAACCACACCCAAAAGCTTACAATTTACATTGAGTGAATCGGCAGCTCCGGTAGTTGCATTTTCTGTATGAACCTGAGCAATGGTGTACGTTGGAATAAATGGCTGAGTGGTAAAACTGATATCAGCACCGTATGCAGTTCCAGCGGAGTTGGTGGCGTAAGCCCTCACATGGTAAAGTGTATTGGGGGTCAAACCGGTCAGTCCATAATTCATGCTTCCGGTAGTTCCGGATACAGTTCTTACACTGTCAGTTAAAGAAGGATTGGCAACCGTACTATAACAGAAACCTCGAGCTGTGATATTAGCTCCACCATCGGAAATAACATTTCCGTTTACAGTGGCCGTAGCAAAATAAACTGTTGTTGCAGCTGAAGTGCTTACAATTGGAGCCACGGCTGTAGTGCCTGTAGTAAAAGTAGAATCGGCACCATAGGTAGTTCCTAAGCTATTGGTGGCGTATGCACGATAGTGATAGGTTTTGCCGGCAATGAGCCCGGAAAGGTTACTGGTAAAACTGCCGGATCCTATGGGTTCAGTAGTAAACAAATTAGTTAATGTCGGGTTTACCAAAGTATCGTAACAGATACCTCTGGCGGTTAAAGACAAGCCTCCGTTTGATATGATATTTCCATTACAAGTAGCTGAAACCGGTGTTAGGTTGCTATAAGATAAGGTTTGAACTTGTGGAACCACATAATAACCAACGGCGTTATACCATGAGTTGGCAACTCTAATTTCATCCACAGTATAATACGTGCTGTTGGTTGTGCTTCCTTGTCGTAGTGCAATAGTATAGGCAGAATCCAAATCTGTAGAAATTACATCTGTTGCTTTAAGGGTTGGAGTTCCTTCTTCAGCGATAGCAGGGTTAACATACAAGAAAACACTGTCGTTGGTAGCACCGGAAATAAATTTATATTTCAAAACTAAAAGATACGTAGAATCGATTGGATAGGTATTTGTAGTGTATACCACATTGGTCGTTCCTTTAACAATACCAAATGAAATTTGAGTAGCATCGACTGTGCTTTTCCTCACATAAACTCTTTCATTGTAGTTGGTACCACTCCGGATAAAATGCATGATGTATTCCCCATTGGTGGATGCTGAATCGAATTTCACCAAAGCTGAAACATAAACACTCCCACTGTTCTGACCGGCGAAAGTGTGGTTGACATCTTGTCCGGTATTTTTAATATACGCACTGTTTCCAGTTGATGCAGGATACTGATTGTAATTTAGTGACCCATTTTTAACCAAAATGGTATTCACTCCTGTTGATTGAACAAGCCAACCATGTCCTGTTAAGGAATCTCCTACCGGATAATTGAAAGGTTCACTCCAAATTAAGCTTTGTGCACTTAGACTATGTATGAAAAGGCACATCACTAAAAAGGAAAACGAAAAAATAATTTTTTTCATAGGTTTTAGTTTAATTGTAATTGGTAATAATTTAGAAAGCAAATATCTTAAAAATTTCTATACCTGCAACAATGTTTTTAACAATGGTTTGTGTTAAAAACAGTTAATGTATAAATAAGGTTGAAATCTAGACCAAGATTATCGAATAATTTGAAACTTTATCGACTTGCTGGAATCAACACTAAAAACATAAAAACCTGAGGGCAACAAAGCAATGTTGATTTTTAACAGTTGGCTATTTAGTTGGGATAATGTTGCTTTTCCTTTCTTAACAATCTTCCCTGAAAAATCCATCACTTCGAATTGCATTTTCTCTGAAACAGGAAAGTTGAAAGTCACATTCAATTCATTTGAAAGATCGGAAGAGCGTCGTGTAGGGAAAGAGTGTTCAGAGCCGTGTAG
>CAZJBB010000100.1:9581-11191 GCA_964543995.1 uncultured Bacteroidales bacterium | reverse complement strand
GATGGATTACATGACAGGACTTGTCCCCCACTACTGGCATTTTAATCATCGTTCGCAGGAAGATTACCTGAAAGTTCCTGCGAATGTTTTAACCGGAACCCACATGAACCCTGATTTAAAGAAAAGCGATTTCGATCTGGAGTTCCTTTTTGGAACAAGTATGTATGGCGAAGGAATATTTCCCAACGAAAGGAATAAGGTTTCAAATGATCAGTGGGAAGCCTTGTTTGCCCATGACTTTTACCTTAATTTTCCACAGTATTACTTTTTAAACCAGTTGAAAAGGCTAAGCGTGGAGGGAGAATTGAATAACCGGACTGCTTTTTTCTCAAATGATGTAACAGTCTCTATATCTGATAGTACTGTTTATGAAAAGAACCGGTTGCTACGATCAGGAAATACTTTGTGTTTTCCGGTTTTATGGCGAAATGACAATAGCCTGGCGGCTTTTAGCCAAAAAGGAACGGATCTGGTATATTCGCTGCCGGAAAATTGGAAGGCAGTGAAAATGGCTGATGTTTTCTTGATCACGAAAAACGGATTGATCCGGAAAGAAAAGATTAAGGTTGTGAAGAATCAGGTGAAACTAACCCTGGTGGCGGGACAGCCCGTTTTAATTCAACCAATCATCAATAAATAACCGAATAGACGATGAAGACAATACTATTATCAATGGTCTTAAACGGAGAGTCGATACCTTGGTCACAAATTTTCTATTCAACAAAGTATGAGTTCTTTAGGAAAAAATATTAGTTAAAACAAATACACATGAAAAAATTAAAAGCATTTTTAGTACTGGTTACAATTTCCTATTCACTTGTTTTCGCACAACCAATGGGTGTAGCAGGGTTTCATAGCAAAACCAACAGGCAGAAAATGGATGAATTTATGTCCATGCGTTTTGGTATGTTCATCCATTGGGGGCCTGTTTCGCTCCGGGGGACAGAGATTGGCTGGTCGAGAAGCCATCAGGTTCCGGCTGAGGAGTACGACAATTTGTACAAAGAGTTTAATCCTGTACTGTTCAATGCCGATACATGGGTCAAAACCGCTAAAGATGCCGGGATAAAATACATCACCTTTACAAGTAAGCACCACGACGGGTTCTGCATGTGGCCATCAGCTTATACCGATTATGATATCATGTCGTCGCCCTTTAAAAAAGACATTGTAGGGGCGTTGGCAAAAGCGTGTAAAAAGCAGGGCATAAAATTTTGCATTTATTTCACTATTCTCGATTGGCACGATAAAAATTACCCGGTCCATAACGATGGCAAAGGGGTTTATCCTGATGGAAATATGGATGAGTTCAGGGCAACAATGAAAAATCAATTGAAGGAATTGGTGACAAAATATGACCCTTATATGCTCTGGTTCGATGGAGGGTGGGAAGAACCCTGGACAAACGAAATGGGAGTTGATATTTACAACTATTTAAAAACCCTTAAAAAAGACCTCATCATTAACAACAGGCTAGGGAAAGAAATGACCGCTGTCCACGATAAAAAAGTCGATTTTAGCAAAATGATTGGCGATTATGATACACCCGAACAACAAATCGGCAACTTTAATCTCGATTACCCATGGGAAAGCTGTATCACCATTTGCAC
>CAZJBB010000100.1:0-9481 GCA_964543995.1 uncultured Bacteroidales bacterium | reverse complement strand
AAATCGGCAACTTTAATCTCGATTACCCATGGGAAAGCTGTATCACCATTTGCACTCAATGGGCCTGGAAGCCCAACGACACAATGAAACCCTTAAAAGAGTGCCTGCAAACCCTTATCAAAACGGCGTCTGGCAATGGGAACTTGCTTTTTAATGTTGGTCCTATGCCAGATGGCCGCATGGAACAACGGCAGATTGATTTGCTGAAACGAATGGGCGACTGGCTCAAAATATATGGCGAAAGTATATACGGCACAACCGGCGGGCCTTATAAACCCAATAAAAATTACAGCTCTACAAGAAAAGGCGACAAAGTTTTTATCCACCTGCCTGATCCTTCAATTACCAAACTCGAATTGCCGCTAATGGAGGGTACCAAAGTGCTAAACACTGCTGTAATGAACAGTGAAACAGCGCAGATGACCGAAATAAATGGGAAGAACCTGATTATTCTCCCAACAAAACTGCCCGACCCTAACTGCAACGTGGTCGTATTGCAGATTGATCGTCAAGCTTCAGAAATCCAGACTATTGGCATTAAATAGAAATAAATATTTTGAAAATGAGAAATAAACTGTTTTTTGTCTTACTCCTGTTTAGCACATTGGGATCTCAGGCATTTCAAAACAAAAACAAGTCCCCCAAAAATCTATCTGATGATATAGCTGCTGTACGTGAAGTGTTATACCGGGTTTTGGGTGATCGTGCATATTCGGTCAAATTGGAAATGCTTCTGCTAGTGACTTGAGCTTTTCGGCTGGCGTTCCGGTTGCGTTGGCCTGGTAACTTTTAGAATAGACCAATAACGGGTCGCCGGATTTGTTGTAAAGGATGTTTGCCATAGGGTTTGATTTTCATTCCGTTGAACTCGATCAATCCGTCAATGTGAAAAGGTGTTATGTGGCCGGTGGCCTTATTTTGCACATCGACAGGCACAACACCCTGCATCCGGTTGCTACTCATATCAAACCGTAGGCCTGTGGCCACGGCGCGGGGCATAAAAACGAGTTCGCCATTTTTGGTCACGAACTTTATCGAGAAGGCAACCTGTTTGCCGTCGGGTGTTTCTTTTGCCTCCAATTCTTTTAGCGCAAGGTTGCGCCGGATGGATAGTATTTCTGCCATAAAAATTACGGATTTTGGGCAAAAATATATGACTTGGAGGGGCGGGGAAAGGACAAAAAAAAACCGGCGATGTGCCGGCTTCTTTATGAAAAAACTTTATTAAATAGTCTGGAGAAAAAATTTATTTGTACTCTAGTATTATCAATCATATAAAAATCCAAATTAATCAATATCTTTAAAAAGGCGGATACTTATACCCCAATTAGGATTATCAAGCCTTAGGTATGCTTTTTTGTTACCTGCATAACAGCAAAATGTAAAAACATTAGCTGATGTAATAGAATCGGCGCGTTCTTCCTCACCTGCTTCTTCAGCCATCATAGCGAGTGAAGCTATCATATCGTTAAATTCGCTACTTTCTTGGCTTAAATCTATACTTGAAGAACTCCAAAACAGATCGGTAGCACCAACTTCTTTATAAAAACCTTTACTATCGCGATAACCACCAAGTAAAGCATTGAAACCACTTGTACTACCTTCTTCTAACGCAGCAAAAACTTCGTGTTTATCTTCACTAATATTGTAATACAATATATCCCAGTCTTCATCAGTAGGTAAATGCCAACCTTTAATTCCATTGGATATATTTTTGGCAGTTTGCCAGTCATACAAACACCCATAGCTATCTGATAATGTATCACCATTATTAAGTAGCCATTTGAAATTTTCATCATTTTCATCAAGTTTCCAACAACCTTTATCCACTTTGTACCTTAAATTCTCTGCCATAATTATTTGTTCACCAATAATTACAACTTTGTAATTATTATTGTCGCGTGGGTCAATAATGCAACCTGTTTTTTCGTCTATCCAATCAATATCAGAATTATTTTTCCTAATTTCTGCCAATCTTTTTTGTTCATCGTCATTCTTATTTTGAGTGTCTTTATTTGTTGATAAAATTAGATTTTTTGTAGAATAGAGTGATGGAAGAGATTCATTAGCTAATTCATTATTAGGGTCGAGTTTAAGAGCCTTTTCGTAATATTCAATTCCTTTATCAATGCCTTCTTTATCATCAACAGTTGCCACATAAAATGCGGCTAGTAAAGACCAAGCATTTGCATGATTTGGAAATAATTTTGCATAGTTTTGTGCTGCCTCAAGAGCTAATTCCATGCGTTCTGTTTGGCGGTATGAGAATATAAGTTGTTCATAACCATCAAGCGATTCTGGGCGAATGCGTATATATTCCATAGCACATTCAGATGATCTTTTATCATGTTTTCTTTCTAACAATGAAGCGAGAATTGACCAAGCATCTGCATTATTCTTATCACATAACACTGCTTTATTTAAGATGGAAATCGCAACATCAAAATTTCCTGAATGTAATTCTTTGACGGCTTCTCGGGTAAGTTCTGTAGATATATGATTTGGTTTATAATGTTGTAGAGATTCGCTTATTTTCGATTCCTTAAATTTCCCACTTAATGCACTAATTATATCGTTGTTTTTCTCTTCTTGGGCAATCATAAGAGGTGAATTTCCTCCAATATCCTTAACATCTATATTTGCCCCAGATTGAACCAGACATTGCACAACTGAGGAATGTCCCTTTAACGTTGCATAGTGTAATGGGCTGGCCAAATAATTTTCCTCTCCAATTGTATTCGGATCAACGCCAGCTTCTATGAGAGTTTTGACAACATCAACATGGCCATTGCTAGCTGCATAATGAATAGCTGCCATACCAGAAGAGTCCCTCTTTGTTTTATCAGCACCCGAGAATATTAAATGTTTTACTGCGATAGTTTGTCCTGCTGCTGCAGCAAGTATCATTGGCGTGGCTTGCATTGAACTTTCAAGAGCATCCTTGTCCGCGCCTTTTGCAAGTAGCAAAGTAACTATATCATTATGTCCCATCTGCGCCGCCATGTGCAATGCGGTTATATCTGTAATGCCTCCGCTTGGGTCAGCACCATGATCTAAAAGCCATTTGACAGTGCCTGCATCACCTTCCATCACGGCAAATATTAAAATTGTAAATCCTTCATTGTCCTTAGAATTGATATCTACATCATTCTTTAATAATGCATTAATTTGGTTCAGATCTTTAACTTTGGCTGCATTATGCAAGAAATTTGAAGCAATAACAATACTTGCTCTTGCACCGCATTTGTCGCATTTGCAATTGGTCCAAACGTGAGTGTTCTGGCTAGTTTTGCCACACTTTGAACACATCTCACAGTCTTTTAACCAATCATGTTGGTTTTGTCTTGTTTTGCCACAAATGGAGCATTTCTCACAATCCTTTGACCAGTTATGCTGGTTCTCCCTGGCTTTTCCACATTTGGAACACTTATCACAATCTTTTGACCAGTCGTGTTGTTCTTCACGAACTTTGCCACAAACGGTGCATTTACAGCCATCCCATGTATGAAATCCTAAAGTGCATTTTATACTCATAATATTTTGTAATTAAATTTTTAAACATTTTTTTTGAATTTATTTTGCATCAAAGTGCGTGGTCGCTAACGAGAAATAATAGCCAATATTCTGAATTATTGTATCTTAAAAGCGCCTTCATAGCAACCGGTACAAATACCTTTAAATACGTAAAATGCTCCAAATTACAGAAAAACAACATGTTAGTACTATGGTAAGTTAGCAAAATAAATGAATAATATTGTACAATTTATTTGTTAAAGTCATAATATCATTTCCAAAATTCCCACCATTTTTTTTTCATTTGATTATTCTCTACCTTAATGTTTGATTTTTTTTCATAGGTTGAGTTTTGTACCTGCTTACCTGATAAAATCTTATGAGGACATGCAATAACCACATCTTGTTTATTTGATTTCCAGTTAAAGCCTACCCAAATATCTATTAAAGTTTTACCACCATCAATTGAAATTTGCATAATATCAAGAGCAATACTATAATTTGGATAGTCTCCAAATTTATTAAGTGCAATTATAGCATCAGAAGGTTCAATATCAGAGTTATAAGTCGTCATTAAATGTATTGAAATTGAAGGATTAAATTGCTTAACTGCTGTCCAAAGCTCTGTTTATTTGTTTGTAACGCTTGATTTACATGTACTTCTTTAAAAAAACTCGCACATTCTTTTGGAAATAATGCAAATCCGCAGCCTACTAATTTAGGATCAACAAAAAAAGGTATATCGTTTTCTTTGATCCTAATAACTTCATTTAATTTTTCGCCCATAATTCTATTTATTTTATTATTAATGATTTATAGCTAAAAAAAAAAATAAACATTTTTTAAGCGATATTCGTGTACGATTACCAATATCTCATCATCTGTCTGTTATTAATCTGTTTGCAAAACTCCTCTAGTTGAAGGTCTATCAAAACTATTTTTGAAGGATTTATATATCATTGTATCAGTTTTGAACAGTAAAAACAATCAAATTGTCAGTCCTTTATACAGCGAACACTGAAACCGCTTGCTCGGTCGAAGTAATTGGGCCAAGGCAGGCAGAGGGCGCGGTGGTCAAGGCTTATGCTCAAAGCTACTTCACCTTCGCCAGGGGTGCTCGACCAAAAGAATGCCCACTTTCCAAATTCGTGGAACGAACCGTTGCTGCTGCGTGATCCCACAGGCAAAGCACTAAAACCACTTTCATTTGTTCCTATTATTTCCGAATATTCCCAATCGGTGGTAGGGGCCTTCATTTTTCCGCCTGGGAATGCACCACCTAAGTATTTTGTTAGTATTGTCCAATCTATATTGCTGGGCAAATGCCAACCTTTTGGGGCAACCTTTTGTGCCGATTCCCAATCATATAAATAACCATATTTTTCAACATTTTCTTCATTATTATCCAAAGCCCAACAACCACTATCTGCTTTATATCGTAAGTTTTCAGCGAGCCAGGTTTGACTGCCTATTGTAACTATCTTATATTTATTGTTATCACGGGGGTCAGTAAAAATTGATTTAGCACCATCACGAGCTATATCGTTTTTTATTATTTCTTCTCGATTACTTTTTGACTCTTCTTTTCGCTTTTTATATTCTAAAGTTAATTTTTTATCCAATTCAAGAAGTCTCTGTAACTCTTCTTCTTCTTTTTGTTTTTTCTTCTCATCTACTTCTAAATCCTTAATACAGCGTACACTGAAACCGTTTGCCCATACATAGTCGCTGCGGAGTACAATTCCACCAAAGGAGTCAAGTTGGCGAATCCAAGCTTTCTCGATTCCAGAAGGTGAACTTGACCAAAAAAAAGCACAATCGCCAAGGCCAGAGAAAGTTTCTCCGAAGTAGCCACTCGCAGGCAATGCATTAAAACCACTGGAATTTGTTGCGCCTGCATTTGGGCTATTCCAATCGGTTTTGGCTTTCATTTTTCCGCCTGCATTAGACTCCAAGTGGTTAGTCAATGCTCGCCATTCTTCATCGCTGGGCAAATGCCAGCCTTTCGGGGCAACCATTTTTGCGGTTTCCCAATTATATAAATAGCCGAATTTTTTTGCAGTTTCTTCATTATCATCGTAAGCCCAACAATTGCTATTTGCTTTATAACGTAAGTTTTCAGCAAGCCAGGTCTGATTGCCAATTGTAATTACTTTATATACATTGTTGTCACGGGGGTCTGTAAAACTATCTTGAAAATCGGATTCTTTATTCGAAAATCTTTTTATGCCTTTTGGTAAATCTGATACATTAGGAAAAAACTCCTCGATAGGGCTTCGGGTAGAAAAGATTACGCTACCATCTTCATTTGGCCATACGAATACGCGACACTCTGCTATATGCCAATTTCCCGGTGAAGTCTGATATTCTTTACCAAGAGTAACTATGATCAGCATACAATCTAAGTAACCTCGATTTATTTCAATTTTCGAAATTTCCTTTCTTTTTAACTTAGAATTATTTTGGATACCCTGCCTTATAGCTTGGAATGAATTTTCAGTATTACCAATAAAAAGCGGTAACGACGGGACACAAGTAAAATGAGCTATTTCTACTATTTTATCAGGTTTCAATTTATTCAATGAAAAATAAATATCTTCCCAAGTTGAACCACATTCAGAACATTTGTTACAATTTAATGTCCATTGATGGTGACAAGTTTTTAAACATTTGGAACATTTCTCACCACCCTTTGACCAATCATGTTGTTTATCTATGGTTTTACCACAAATGGTACACTTTTCACAGTCTTTTGACCAATCGTGCTGGTTTTCCTTGGTTGTGCCACATTTGGAACATTTTTCACAATCATTTGTCCAGTCATGTTGTTTATCTTGAATCTTGCCACATATGGTGCATTTACAGCCATCCCAGGTATGAAATCCTAACAAGCATTTTATATTCATATCTTTTATAATTAGATTTTTACAAGGATTAAATAGAATATATTTTATAGGTTTTTGTTGAAAATATTAAGAATAATAGTTGAATGACAAGCAAAAGTAATATTTTCAATGTTGTTTAACATTGAAACAGAAAGTTTAATTACCTGTTATACAACATGTTTTTTCTTCACCCACGATCAAAAATAAGGGAAACTTTCGCTTCCCTTATTCACTTTAAAGACTGATTTGGTTTTCAATCTCACGGACTCACTTTAGTATCGAAAGTCCGTTTCATCTCGTCGATCACCGATGCAATCAC
Source organism: uncultured Bacteroidales bacterium (assembly GCA_964543995.1). GTDB lineage: Bacteria > Bacteroidota > Bacteroidia > Bacteroidales > CAIXTV01 > CAIXTV01. Next base: position 2,764 of record CAZJBB010000100.1, on the reverse strand, counting down.
TGGAGAATTCGATGTCTTGAACTCATTACCGGCTGCATCCTTCAGCAATAACACCGAACTCATCGAATCTGCCCCGATGTTGAATGAATGCAATAAACTTAAATTTCGGGCAAAACCAGATTGAGCCGGGCGGATTCTTGTCGAGGGTGAATGTCCGGCGATCAATACCTTTACGCGTAATTTGAGTATAATAGTAGTCTATCCCTTTTCGTTCAAGATTAAGGACAAAAATTCCTTTTTACCGATCCTAAAGTTTAACACCATTCTAAATTAGGAGTTTATTGTTCAGATAATTAACCTGTTACATTTATACACAGTTTTAATTGTTTGATTTATGACTTAATTGTTCTTATTTTGACCCAAATCAGTGCTAATTTAGCGTGAAATACCACATTTTGGCGTTCTAATTGCACTATTGTTAAAGAAAGAAAGAAAGACAGAACAAAAACTACTATGGAACAATTCACGTTTAATGAGCAAAAAGCCGTTGCTGTTGTGTTGCTTGTTGTGAATGAATTAAAAAAAATCGATAAGCACAAACTTGCAAAGATCCTGTATTTTGCTGATGAAAAGCATCTCTCAAGATATGGAAGGACGATTACCGCTGATTCCTATAATGCGCTTCCCAATGGACCGGTTCCCACAATTATTTACGATTGCATCAAAGGGGTTAACGGCACACACGATTTTTATAAATATCGTGGATTCGAGGGCAAAATAAGCGTTAAGAATCAATATATTGAACCATTGGATCTAGCCGATCTTGATCAATTGTCTGAAACGGATGTCGAGTGTCTTTATGAGTCAATTGCCGAAAATTCAGGCCTTAGTTTTGGCGAGTTGACAAAAAAATCGCACGGGCAAGCCTGGCATAGCGTTGGTAAAAATCAACGTATCTCATTCATGGAAATGGCAAAGGAGGCCAATACCCCTGATGATATCATGGAATTGGTTAGGATGAACCTCGAAATTGAAGAATTTCTGACCTTATGAGCAATTTGACCGACAACCTGCATCCCGAATCTTTAAGAGAGATCTATAAAACCCAAATACAGCCAGGTGCTGTATTTTTTCTTTATGATGAAATTGCGAGGAAGGAAAAATTCATTGTCATTTTAGGTATCGATGCAGATGAATTGATTATCGGCACACTGTATATTAATTCCGAGATTAACCAGAATGTGATCAGATCATTGGAAGAAAAAGGCTTACAGTATAAGATTCGGACTTCGGATTATGACTTCCTTCACCATGATTCCTACATTAATGCTTCAAAGATTACCATACGTGACTACAATTATTTCCTTGAATTATTAACGATTAAAAATGGGGAATATAAGGATGCCATAAATGAAAAGGATTTCGATTATATACGCTCAATTATGGCTGAATCAAAAGTTATACCCCGGATTGAAAAAAAGAAATTTGGTTTGATTTAAATTCCTGTTTTCTGAGCACAGGGAAAGTTGTCTCAACAGTTGGGTCTTGGACAGCCCTTTACCGTTCCGCCTCGGCGATCAATAACTTTGGTGAAAATTGTAGGAGAGAGAATCTTCTCAGAGATTGATCAATTCTGAAGATTGTTTTTCTTGGGATGCATTCTGGAGTTTTCAAGGTTAATCTCTAAAATAATATAATATCCTAAACGACAATTGCTTAGTAAAATTGTTTCTCAAACTGGCTTTTGCCATTTTCAGCGTTAGTCCCCGATAGTGATAGTCTGACTTGAAGCCTGAGTATCCTTAAACCACTATCGCAATAAGTCAGGCTATCACTAAACCCGAATTGAAAAAAGTTAATCCTACCTTTGATGCTTGTAATATGCCAAATAACGCAAACGATAAAATCGAATAATTTACCGAAGTTTTTTAACAGATCAAGTATGAACCGGAATATTTACCTGGGCTTTGATATTGGAGGAACCTGGATTAAAGGGATAGTTGTTGCGTGGGATTGGAACAGACTTTTTAATGGTTTGCCTGAGTTGATTAAAACGCTTCCTGTTGTTAAAGTAAAAAGCCGCTTATCGGAAGATGCAGTTCTGAAGGATTTTCTGGAGGCATTTGACGAAATAATATCTAAATTACTTCAGGAAGGAGATCAGGTAAAAGGGATTGGCATATCGACCGCCGGTATTGTCGATTACCACGGGAAGCGGCTTTTAACTGCCTCCAAATATCTTCATGTACTTTTGGCTTCCCCCGGGATCGGGTTTTAACCTTTATTGCCCAAGGGGGTGCAGATGCTGCCATTGATATTGAAACCCAGTTTGAAGAAGACGTAAGTAGTGTTCCCGACCTTTTAGTTGCAAATGTTTCTGAGAAGGACGTTGTGGTGGGCATATCGGCCAGTGGCTCTGCCTACTATGTGCTGAACTTTCTTTCTACTGCAACAATGGTGCGATTAGGGAAAGTGCATGGCTGTTACATGACCGATTTGGAGTGCATCAATGAAAAATTGGTAAAACGGGCAGAATACATTCTTAAAACCTTATTTGACATTGATCAGGAGCAGGCTTATCAAGTATTGAAAGATCAACACTTTAGTTTAAATCAGGCAATTAATTCACTCCAAACAAAAAGAGATTGAAAAAATTCAAAATATCAAATTTTAGGCCGGTTCACAAAAAATAGGCGCATCATTTCTTGTAATTGCAATAGTTTATTGTGTTTTATGCATTTAAAGGATATCAGATTGGAATCTTTCCCGTATCTTCGGCAGACCAAAAATCAGCTTTAAACAAACTTATGGAAAGCAACTTCAG
>CAZJBB010000099.1:0-11331 GCA_964543995.1 uncultured Bacteroidales bacterium | reverse complement strand
CCCGACATGGGCACTGTCCTTTTTTTATGAAATTTACCATCTCTCACAATTACAACCCCTAACTGCAAAAAGACATCAGAAATATTTAATTTCTCTAATTCACTTCGTCTAAGTCCACAACCGTATGCTAATGAAATTAAAGCTTTATCTTGTCTTGTAGTACAAGCATTGAAAAGCTGCCTTATTTCTTCTGTAGTTAAAATATCTCTCCCTTTATATGAGCTAAGTACAAACTTTGGGAGATGAGCAGGTGATTTTTCTATTTCACCAATATCTAACATATAATCAAAGAAAATGCGTAAAGCAAACAGTTGCTTTTTAATAGTTGAGTCGCACAAATACCCTGGCATTCGCTGATTAGGGCGAATTTTTAAATAGTTATGATATGCAATAATTTCAGATGCTGTGACATCTTGTATTAATTGTATGTTTCTATTTTCAATAAAGAATAAAAATTCATGTACATTATTGATATAAAAGCTGTCTTTTCCGCTTGAGTATCCTTTTGTCCTTAAGTAGATTGAGAAGCAATGTAAATGCTTTTTAAAATTGTCTTGAAAAATTGGAAGATGCTTCATTTTACCTATTAATATTTTTTCTTTCTATAACCATACACATGAGCTAGTGAATCACAAGATATATTTTCCTGTGTTTTCGCGGATTCTAGTGTTCCAAAATGGGTTGGAACGCTATGAACCACTAGAATTAATTTTTACAAATAAATTGCAATATCAAAAAGTTCTTTCATTTTTTAGTGATTAAACTGAAAAAATAATTTTTGATTTTGTTCTTTGAATTATTTTGCCTTACTTTGTTAACGAAAGTTAAAGTGCTTAAATATTTGCAAATAAAGCCAATGAGGTATTTCAATATTGCTTTAGTCGTTTTGTTTTTAAATATATGCTTTGCTCATGGGCAGATCATGAACCATATACGATACACTTTAGATTCGACTACTTATAATGTCCCTAAGATTACATCCGGCATTTTTATACTTTGCGTTTTGAACAATTTTAAAACAAACGATACTGCAGAAATAAGCCTTAGAATCAATAAAATAAAAACAGATTCCATTTCAAAAGATAATTGGATAAAAAGATTTTTCAATAAAATATTTAAGAAAAAACAAGATTCCATTTCCATAGTTTCAAAGATTCTTAAAAATAAAAATAGTGGTATTGCCCATAGTAACATATACTTGCAATATGATTACGGGTACTACCCATATTTTGTAAGTAGTGAAATGCCTAGAGGTTTTGCAAGTATTGGCGGTAATATAGCTGTAAATTTATTAAGTCTTCCGTTTAATGTATCCGGTTATTACAATGAACTTGGCAACTTAAATGGAACCAATAATTATTTCCGATTCTCTTTTGATGCAAATAAGTATAAAGAAAGTCTGGTTAAAAAAGCCACTTATAATCTTAAAGCAAAAGAAAGCGAATTATTAGACCTTCAAAAAGAAAAGCAAGCACTGACTCAGAAACTATTGTACTATCAGAATTTAGAACAAATCAATAAATCAAAAAACGATATTAATGTAAAGAACATATTTGGAAATAATTCCACTGTTCAGAAAATCAATGCATCTTTGCCAGTTAAAGATTCACTAACCAAAGGATTAAACATAGAAAATTCAGATTCTTTGGGGACAAAGAAAATAGTGTCCAACAAAGAATTGAATAAAGATACCTTAAATGTAAAAAGCTTTAAAGTAAATGAGATTTCAAAAAGCGCTGAATTGGATTCATTGAAGTCCACTCAGGTTAATGTTAAGGACCTTAGTAAAAGCTATGATTCAAATGAAGCTAAATTAATGATCAGTGAATATTCTGAAAAGTTGAAGGATTTAAATAAAAAAATTGATGAAGTAGAAACCGGTATTAAGTTTTTAAAAAATCCCGATGTTCCGGTTAAATTAAAATCTAAATCCGGAAACTTTCTTGATCCTTTTTTTAAAGGAATAAGTAAGTTCGAAATCGGAACGTCCTATCCATCTTATTCTACATTCTTAATAAATGGAGTTGGCGTTTCAGGAATTAATCTCGAAGGTGAAATCAATGATATTTATGTAGGTTTTACCTATGGTTTATCTCAGGACACCCGCTATTATAACAATTCAAATCAGTACTTTCTTCAAAAATTTGCAAACTTTTTTGATTACAATAATCTCTCTTATGGAAAAAGACTTACTTCATTTAAGATTGGCTATGGAAAAAAAGAGGAATCCCATATTCATTTTGGATTTCTTTATGGATATGGAGCTGAAATATTATATGGGTTTAATTCGATAGAAATAAACCAAAACAGGACAGAAAAAAATTATGTATTCGAAATTGATGCCAAATGGGTGATAGATAAAAATAACAATTTAGACATGGTTTATGGTAAGTCCTATATTTCAAGTCAGGATTCATTGAATAATAAAGGGCTTGCCGGATTATTCGACTTTGGAACAAGGAGCAATGCCTTGCAGCTAAAGTACCACACTCAGTTTAATGTAACTAAAACAAAACTGGCACTTTCCTGTAAACTACTCGACCCATTATTTAGAAGTTATGGCGTTAGTAGTTTTAAGTCAGATATTTTTAGCTATGAAATTAAAGCCGATCAGACCATTACCAAAAGAATAAAAACGTCCATATTTTACAGGAGTATGGAAGACAATTTACTAAATCTGGGACTATCAAAAACACGATATCAATCCCTTGGTTCAACAACTTCACTTAAGTTGAATAAGTTTGTTTCAATTAAAGGAACTTATAATCCGATATTTCAAAAAATCAAGATTGAAGGAATGAGTAATCTTATTTTCAACAGTTATCTTGCTAATGGAGTTTTGAATATCAACATTGTCAAATCTACATGCAGCATCTTAAACAATGTCGTACTTAACTATTATAATTTTTACGATGGATTAAAAACCAATGATTTCAAAAGTGCCTTGCTAAACAATGTCATTACTTTGGGGAAAATCAAAAACGAATTTAGTGCTGAGTGGAATAAAATTTCAAGTGATACTTTAAATAGTGATAATCTTATTGTAAAAAATGATTTCGGATTTCAAATAAACAAAATAAATATAGTTGCCGGATTAAAGTGGGGCAATACAAAGGAATTTAAAAATCAAATTGGGTTTAAACTTAAATTATGTTTTCCGATTTACAAAAATCTACTTTTTGAATTGCAGGGAGAAAAGTTTTTGTACGGGGAATTCTTTCATTTAAGCAACGAATTACCTAATAAATTATTATATAATATTTTTGGCAAAATGAATTATGTATTTTAATATTGTTTATTTTTGTTAATCTAATAATTGCAATATGATAAATTTCTTTTCACAAATTAGCATGAATCCTACAATATTGCGCAAGAATTATAAATTTAAAATAGTCTTTGTAATATTGCTAATGTTTTTTTCTATTTCAGGAAAAGCTCAATTGACCATAGTCAATTCTACTTTTCAGTCATTCAATGTAGCACCACAATCTCTCTGTGGTGTTTCGATAATGAATCCTGGGGCTGAAATGAAAATCGCTTTGGAAGCAAAAGTTTCTGGTAATTCAGGGGAACTAATACTTAAAGTGCGAACCGGTTCCTTTCTTATTAAAGGAGGCATCAATAATATCAGCAACATTTCACTTCCATTTACTTCAGTGGAATATGGGACTTCTCAACAGGCAAATTATGTCAGAACCATGCATATTTTACCTTCAGGGATTTATAATTACTGCTGTCGTATTGTGGAGCATGAAACTGAAATTGGAGATGAGTATTGTGATGAGATTGAATCTAATATGAATTCTTTTTTAAACCTTGTGATGCCTTATGATAATGACACCATAGATGGACCAAACCCACTGCTTGTGTGGACACATTCAGAACCATTTAATGTATTGGGTCAAAATGAATATTTCAGAATGATAGTCACATCCTTAGAAACCGATCAAACACCGGAAGCAGCAATTTCAACCAACTTACCTTTATATTACAATGACTTTCTGACTACCCATCAAGTCCTTTATCCTTTTGATGCCAAAGAACTTGAAAAAGGGAATAAATATGCTTGGCAAGTTCAAAAAATAAATGGAGGAAACATAATTGATAAAACAGAAGCTTGGGCATTTGTTTTACCCACGATTCGAGTGGTGAAAGACAACAAATATGTCACCCTTAAAAAAAAGCTTGATGCTTCTTGTTATATAGCAGCAAATAATAAAATATTCTTTAAGTTTGACGAAGACTATTACTCAACACAATTGAGATACAATATTTATGATGAAAAGCATCAAAAAGTAAACATTAATATTAAACCAGATGCTTCAAAAACTATTAAAGGAAAAGTAGAATTGAAATCCATTGGAGCTAACCTTTATTTAATTGACCTAAGTTCTTTTTCAATTTCAAGTGGCGTATATACATTGGAAGTTATTAATGAAAAAGACGATGTTTATTTATTGAAATTTAAAGTCGAAGATTAATATAACTGAATCATATGAAAATGAATTTACCCAAAAGTCTGAAAAAGAACGTAATCTTTATTATAAGTGTTTTGCTCTTATCGTGTTTGATTGTATTTATTTCAAAGTCATATTTTAAACCTAAAACCGGGTTTGTAGAAATAAAAGAACTTTATAACAACTTCAATCTAAAAAAGGAATTAGAGAAAAAGTTCATGGAAGTTAAAAATGCAAGACAAAAAATTATGGACAGTTTGTTGCTCGATATTAAATTCACGGAAAATAAGCTAAAAAGTGATAAAAAGAATAACCAAGTGATGGTCGAATTTCAAAATAAGAAGGACTTTTTTTTGCAAAAAAAACAGTCTTTCGAAGAGGATAATTTAAAGTTGTCTCAGCAATATGATGCTGAAATTTTATCGCAATTAAATCAGTATGTCAGAAACTATGGTGGTGAGCATCATTTTGAATATATATTTGGAACTGATGGTAATGGATTTCTGATGTATGCTGAGGAATCCAAAAATATAACCAAAGAAATGGTTGAATATATCAATAAAAACTATCAAGGTAAAACCGAAAAATAATGAAGTTACGCATTATCATTATATATCTACTACTTATTGCTTTGATAGCAACTACTTCCTGTAACAAGGGAAATAAAAACTGGCTTAGTCGTGTTTTTGGTGGAAAGCATGACAATACATCGCTTATTTTAACACCTGAAGCATATTCTAGTTGGATGAATGATGAAAAAGACCAATTGCAAAGAAAAAAAGAAATTGAGGACATTGTTTTTGAAATTAGGTACAAACCGATTGAATATATTATTTTGAATGAAACCGGAAAGCAAGAATTGGCAGACAGTGTTTATCAAAAAATGAAAAGTGAGTTAGATGGAATGTATTATTTTGATTTTAGAATTTCATTAAAAGAAGGAAGTGGTGAATTAATTAAATACAAAATCGCCAGCTCTGATGAATATCAACACAGGGTTACCTATTTTGCTTTTGATATGCAAAAAGACATTACTCTTCATACGAAAAACAAAATCATTCCTTGTGGATTATTTCATTTTGAAAGAGCCTATGATGTTACACCATATTCGATTTTTTTATTGGGTTTTAGCAGAAAAGACATGAATGAGTCTGATGATGAAGAAGTGACATTTGAGTATCATGACAATGTATTTAAAAAAGGAATAATTAAGTTTACATATACAATTGGAGATTTGAAAAATTTACCAAAATTAAAGACGATATGATGAAACAGATGCGGAAGAACCCTAAGATTTTCAAGGCTTTATGCTGCTTTATGGCATTTTCTATGTTAAACAGCGTGATTATGCCTTCAAGATTATTTGCTTTGACGGGAGGTCCCAGTCAACCTGAAGTTCAGTCATTTGAACCTGTAGGCACATCAGATATGGTTGATTTATTTAGCGGAGATTTTAATTACAATATCCCATTGATGGATGTTGATGGCTACCCCATTAATATTAGCTACCACTCTGGTGTCACGATGGATCAGGAAGCGAGTTGGGTTGGATTAGGTTGGAATATAAATCCGGGAGTCATTAACCGAAATATGAGAGGCATACCGGATGACTTTAACGGGGAAGAAATAATAGAGAAAGAGTTTAATATGAAACCCAACATAACATATGGGGTCATAGCTGGTATTGGTTTAGAATTATTTGGGAATAATGATGCGGTAAAAAAAATATTAAAAATGAACATAGATTATACCCTTACTTTTAAATACAATAATTACAAAGGTTTTGGGATAGATAAATCATTAAATGTCGCCTTATCCTTGGGATTGGGAGGAGGCTCCTCACTTACAGGAAATTTAGGAATTTCATCAAGTGAAGATGAGGGACTTACTATTGCACCTAGCGTTGGATTTTCCCAACAAATTAGCAAATCCAGTGATGGCGGGGCTTCAATGGGACTAAGACTTGGATTGTCAGTGAATTCCAGAAGTGGCTTAAAAGCTTTATCAATATCTGGAAACTTCTCAGCCTTGGAGGAAACTAAAAAAACAAAAAAAACAGTATCTACATTAGGAGCTTCTATGGGAAGTTCGTCATTTAACTTTGGTTCTACAACATATACTCCTAAGATTGATATGTCAATGAAAAGCACGTCCTTGTATGGGGTGTTCAATTTGGGGTTAGAAGTTTTCGGTTTACTTAGTTCAGTAAAAATAGGTGGTTTTTACAGTACACAGGAATTGGCGAACACTTATGTTGCACATAAAGCTTATGGCTATATGTTTTCAGAAAATGCCTGCCAAGACCCGAATGCCCTATTAGATTTTAATCGGGAAAAAGATGGGGTGTACACTCAAAATCCAACGAACTTACCATTAACAAACTTTACGTATGATATTTTCTCAGTAAATGGGCAGGGAGTGAGTGGAAGTTACAGACCTGTAAGGAATGATGTTGGTTTTGTTTATGATCCTAGATCTACAACAACTTCTGATAATTATAGTCTTGGTGTAGAGTTAGGAGTTACAAGCACCGTTGAATTGGGGGTTGATTTTAGTCTTACAGATGTGAGCGCTGAATCTGGACAGTGGAAAGATGGCAATTATGCAGTAGATTATTTGACTTTCAAAGGAACAAAAGCAGATGACCCAATGTACCAACCATTCTATTTTAAGGAAGCCAACGAAATGACTGTCGATAATAATCCTGAAATGTTTGATTACTTAGGAGGTTATGACCCTATTAATTTTAAAATCAAGGATCCTAATTCAAAAACAGCTTCTTTAAAAAACGAGACTTCCACAGGTCAAAGTTTCGCAGGCAGTAATCAAAAATCCAAAAGAAGTCATACAAATCAAGCTATTTCGTATGTCAACTATGGTGATTATTCCAAATTTGCATTACAACCTAACCTGAAGTCATTTATACCGACTTCTGCTAAATCTCACCAAATTGCAGAAGTTTCAGTACTAAGAGCTGATGGTGCCAGGTATGTGTATGGCATTCCTGCATACAACACATTACAAAAACAAGTGACCTTTGCTTTAGGAAAAGACAAAGATGGTATTGTTCAGCGAAATGGGTTTAATTTAGGGAATGGACTGGTGAAGTATGCATCGGGAGCAGATAATACTTGCAGTGGGAATAAACATGGATTGGATAATTTCGTTTCAAAAGAAACGCTTCCTGCCTATGCCCATTCCTATATGCTTACGGCAGTTTTATCTGCAGATTATGTGGACAATGATGATATACCAGGTCCAAGTGATGGAGACATTGGATCATATACAAAATTCTGTTATGACACTATTAAAGACTACCAGTGGAGAGTCCCCTATGAGAAAGACAAAGCTAATTATGAAGAAGGACTTAAGTCAAAAGACACTGATGACAAAGGAAGTTATATTTATGGGAAAAAGGACATTTTGTATTTAAACTCTATTGTTACTAAAAACTATATCGCTATTTTCCATTTATCTGATAGAGACGATGCATTGGGTGTTCAAGGGGAAAGTGGTGGACAAGGCATTGGGATGCGTAAATCTAAAAAACTTGATAAGATTAGTTTGTACACTAAAAAAGAGTATTACGGCAGCTCCTCTCCTATACCTGTAAAAGAAGTTCATTTTGAATATGACTACACTTTGTGCCCCGGAGTTCCAAATAATAACCATCAATCCAATAATGGCACGGGAAAACTCACTCTTAAGAGCATCTATTTTACTTATCAAAACTCAAACAAAGGAAGGTTTAGTCCTTACAAGTTTCAGTACAGAAATGTTACAGATGCAAAGTATAATTTAAAAGGTTATGACCGTTGGGGAAATTTCAAGAAAAACGCAAGTTTTGATACAGCTTACGTGAATGATGCCAATAGCTTAGATCCTATAACGACTGCTGAATATCCTTATGTTGAGCAGACTCAATCTACTGCTGATGATTATAGTAGTGCATGGACATTAAACCAAATTACCCTTCCGTCGGGTGGGATCATTAATGTCACTTATGAATCTGACGATTATGCCTATGTTCAAGATCGGCCTGCTACACAAATGTTTAAAGTGGTAGGTATCAATGAACTAAATTCACTTACCACACCTTCAAGTGGATATGACTCTTTCTTTATGTATCCTGAACCTCCACCGGTTAATGTATTCCCTATTCCTCCCCCAGAAAAAAAGCGATTATGGATTGAATTAAACGACGCCGATAAGAATGCTTCGTTTACGAGTCAAAAGTTTTATGAGAAATACTTAAAAGGGTTGAATTATGTATATTTTCGATTTTTAATGAAAATTACTGACAATTATGAATATGTCTCAGGCTATACAAATATATCCCAAATTAATTCAAACAATTTTGGGGTATACCCAACAAACAATCCACAATATGCATATATTGCTCTTGATAATGTTCATACCGGAGATGGGAATAAGGGCAGTCTAGTTTCGCCCATTGTAAAATCTGCAATTCAATTCGGTAGATTATATATGGCGGATGTTGTATGGAAAGAAGACAATTTCAAGGAACCTTTAGGAGGTCTAATAGGCATGCTAAAAGCGATTTTAGGAGTTTCAATTATCAAGGATTTGCTTAATTCAACATCCAATGTAAATGAACAATTATTACATAAATTTATTGGAGATCATGCCATTACCAATAAATCATGGTTGCGTTTAAATAATCCCATCAAAAAAATGTTAGGAGGAGGGTGCAGGGTTAAGAAAATCGAAATGTTGGACAATTGGAATAAAATGACCAAGTTTAATTTAGAGCCTTCAGCAACCTATAGTCAGGAATATTCATATAAATTAGAAGATGGCAGCTCATCAGGAGTAGCATGCTATGAGCCCATGATTGGTGGTGATGAAAACCCCATGAGAAAACCCGTTTGGGAGACTGTTGACCACGTGGGAGCACCAGATGATGAATTGTATAAAGAAGAACCTTTTGGAGAATCCTTTTTCCCTGCTCCTAGTGTAGGATATAGCAAAGTGACCGTAAAAAACACTGTCCCTTCAAAAGCCACAATGCATGCTACAGGTTATGTCGTTCATGAATTCTACACTGCTAAGGATTTTCCAACGATTACTTTAAAAACAGAAGTTGAAAGCAGTAGAGCTAAAAATGAAGGAAATTTCATTGCGAGTTTATTGAAACTAAAAATTTATGACTACATGACCTTGTCTCAAGGATATGCTGTTGAATTAAATGATATGCATGGCAAAGTCAAATCACAAAAAGTGTATCAGGAAGGAGGAGCGACTCCAATTTCATCAGTCGAATATAGATATAAAATGACACCTTCAAACAATGCTTCGCGTTTAAACAATACTGCAACGGTAATCAATAAGGATGGAACAGTAAACCAAAATGCTACTTTAGGAATGGTATATGATTTTGTTGCAGATATGAGGAATAGTAAAACTACTACTTCTTCTGTTGGAATTAACTTCAACTTGAATGCCTTTTTATTATCGATATTACCTATCGCAGTCCTTTCACTATTCCCTAACTACACCAAAGAGGAAAAGCAATTTAGGTCTGCATCTACAACCAAAGTAATTCAAAGATTTGGAATTTTAGACGAGACTATAGCCACTCAAGACGGGTCAGTGGTAAGTACGAAAAATTTGGCTTTCAATTCAGAAACTGGCGAAACTATGCTAACTCAGACTACTACTGATTTTAATGATACAGTTTACTCATTCAAAATACCCGCATATTGGTATTATGATGGCATGGGACAGGCATATAAAAATTTAGATGTATTGAGAGATGTGAAATTTGTAACGGATAGTTTCAAAGCATATAGTAAGGATGCGGAAAATTATTTTGTCTCTGGAGACGAAGTAGGATTGCTTAATGCAGGAGATATCTTACCAGTAAAATACTGGGTAACCGATACCAAACCCGATACGTTGTTTCTAATGGCTAAAAATGGAAGCCCCCCAAGCTTTACTGGTATTAAGTCTGTTCGAATACTTCGTTCTGGAAGAAGGAACCAACAAAACACAGCAATGGCATCAATCACATGTCATTCTAATCCGCTAAGCACTTTTTCAAGCAATGTATATCAAAATGTGGTGCAGGCGAATGCAATAGAATTTGCCAATTCATGGCGAACCTATTGTGATTGTTTTTCGGCAAAAAATGCAGGTGGGAATTATACTTCTAACCCATATGTTGCTGGCATTAAAGGATTCTGGAAGCCCACTCGTACATACTTGTATTTGAGTCCTCGTACCCAGTCAAACGAAATGAATAATACAAATATCAGAACGGATGGTATGATGACCTCATTTAATCCCTATTATAAACTTTCAGGGAATAAGTGGGATGTTGATATGCATAACTGGACATACACTACTGAAGTTACTGAATTTAGCCCTTATGGGCAAGAGCTTGAAAATAAAGATGCATTAGGAAGATATTCAGCAGCTGTATATGGCTATAATCAGTCTCTTGCCATTGCTGTTGGAGCGAATACAAAGTATAAAGAATTAGCCTATGACAATTTTGAAGACTATGGATTTAGCTATTGTGCCGATAATCACTTTAAATTTAATTTACCGAAGCTCGATGAAACGAATGGGAATGCAGTGATTGCCAGTATAGACTCCCTAAACTCTCATACAGGTAAAAAAAGCATCAAAGTAGCCTCAGGGAAAAGTGTGTCTTGAGTTAAGCAATTAGTAAGTTGCGATCTTCAACATTGTTACTTAGATGTGTCCAGATTAGATTCGCCTAACAGCAGTACTTTCAAAATTATCAACGGAACAATGCCTTTAGCTGTGCTTTGGAATATTATCAAAGGGCCTCCGCCAGTGAACCTAAATGATAATGTCGCTGAAATTAAGATTTCTTCTTCTACCG
>CAZJBB010000098.1:0-11469 GCA_964543995.1 uncultured Bacteroidales bacterium | reverse complement strand
TGGAAAGCACATTCCTTCAGCAAAATTCGGCTTCGCAATGACGAAAGAACATGCTAGAGCATTTGTTTTGCCTCATCTACGGTAATTTCCAACACACGAGTCAAAAAAGAAAATTTGCTTTTCATCATGTCATATTCTTCTCCGGATTCAAAATAACGAGCGGTACCGTCTATGATAAATCCTGTTCCTTGATAGGCTTTATAACCCAAAACATCCTTGCTTCCCAAGGAAATTTTCACTTTATTGTTTACGTCCACATTTTTTTCGGTTTTTCTAAAACCATAGGCGGGTATTAAAATCCTTTCATCTTCAGTGACTACTAAATAGGAATTCCAAGTATTTACTAAATGGGGTTCTATTCCCCACGACATGATGGATACCACGCCTTCGTGCTGTAATACTTCTGAAAACTTTTCACTTAATTTGTTCATATTGATTTTTAATTTAATGTATAGTGACTCAAAAGTACTTTAGAAAAAGCCTTTAAAAATTAAACTGGTTTAAGAAATTCACTTATTTGTCTTTTTTCGTAATTCGCTCATATATTCGGGGGTAAGACCCAGATAAGAGGCAATCATATATTGAGGTACCCGCATCATAAATTCCGGGAATGAAGTGCTAAAATGAAAGTAAAATTCTTCTTTCGACATTTCATATAATAACTTCGACCGAACCTGAGCCCCAGCAATCGCTTTTTGCATCATTTTTCTAAAATACTTTTCTAGTTGTGGGAGTTCAATGAGCAAACGATCAAGATTCTTGGTTTCAATAGCCACGAGGGTAGATTCTTCAATAGTTTGGATTGCATATTCTGAAGGGGTATTATTCATAAAGCTCTGATAATCTGAAATCCACCATCCATCTATAGCAAATTGGGTGATTTGTTCCGTTCCGTTTTTCTTAACAAAAAACATCTTCAAACAACCTTTCTCAACAAAGTACAGGTATTTGCAAAGCTTACCTTCTTGCAATACAAGTTCCTTTTTCTTTATGTGCCTGGTTTCCATATATTTCTTACATACTTCAACCTCGCTTTCACTAAGCTCAATAAACTTTCTTATCTGCTGAATTAAGTGTTCTGGCATGAATTCCTTTTTATTATTTGAATTTTCTATGCTTATAGGTGAAGTGTTTTCATTAATAATCCGCCAGCTTTGCTACTTGCCAAATTAATAATTAAAGTCCATTAAATAAAAATTATGTTAGCCAATCTTTCCCCCTTAGATTGCTTCAGCCGTCATGTCGGCTTCGCAAAGACGAAAGACCTTGCTCAAATTCAATTTTTAGACTGTTGGTAATGCAAAGGTATTAATCTTCTTTGTGTTTATTGTGCATTCTTCGTACTTTGTAGTTAAGTCGTTTTAATTATTATTTTTTACCACAAAGCTCATAAAGGAGGCACAAAGTTCACTTTAAGCGAAAATCCACACATTTCACTTTGCCACTTTCAACTTTTCACTTTATTCACTTTCCACTCTCAATGATTTCATTAGAATCCCCGACTTATCGGTAAATATTAACTCCCCCTAGATTGCTTCAGCCGACTAATGAATTCGCTTTGATGGAAAGCACATTCCTTCAGCAAAAGTCGGCTTCGCAATGACGAAAGAATGTGCTCAAATTCAATTGCTTAGCTCATTTTTAATGCAATGACATTAAGCTTTCTTTGTGGTTATTGTGCATTCTTCTATTGTGCATTCTTCGTACTTTGTGGTTAAGTCGTTTTAATTATTATTTTTTACCACAAAGCTCACAAAGGAGGCACAAAGTTCACTATTAGCAAAAATCCACACTTTTCACTTTGCCACTTTCAACTTTTCACTTTATACACTTTCCACTCTCAATGATTTCATTAGAATCCCCGACTTATCGGTAAATATTCTCTCCCCCAAGATTGCTTCAGCCGACTAATGAATTCGCTTTGATGGAAAGCACATTCCTTCAGCAAAAGTCGGCTTCGCAATGACGAAAGAATGTGCTCAAATTCAATTGCTTAGCTCATTTTTAATGCAATGACATTAAGCTTTCTTTGTGGTTATTGTGCATTCTTCTATTGTGCATTCTTCGTACTTTGTGGTTAAGTCGTTTTAATTATTATTTTTTACCACAAAGCTCACAAAGGAGGCACAAAGTTCACTATTAGCAAAAATCCACACTTTTCACTTTGCCACTTTCAACTTTTCACTTTATACACTTTCCACTCTCAATGATTTCATTAGAATCCCCGACTTATCGGTAAATATTCTCTCCCCCAAGATTGCTTCAGCCGACTTATGAATTCGATTTGATGGAAAGCACATTCCTTCAGCAAAATTCGGCTTCGCAATGACGAAAGAACATGCTCAAATTCAATTGCTTAGCTCATTTTAATGCAATGACATTAAGCTTTCTTTGTGTCTATTTTGCATTCTTGGTGTTCTTTGTGGTTAAGTCTTTTTAATTATTATTTTTTACCACAATGCTCACAAAGGAGGCACAAAGTTCACTATTAGCAAAAATCCACACATTTCACTTTACACACTTTCAACTTTTCACTTTCCACTTTCCACTCTCCACTCTCAATGATTTCATGAGAATCCCCGACTTATCGGTAAATATTCTCTCGCGCTTAGATTGCTTCAGCCGACTTATGATTTCGATTTAATGGAAAAGCACATTCCTTCAGCAAAATTCGGCTTCGCAATGACGAAAGAACGTGCTCAAATTCAATTGCTTAGTTCATTTTTAATGCAATGACATTAAGCTTTCTTTGTGTCTATTTTGCATTCTTGGTGTTCTTTGTGGTTAAGTCGTTATAATATTATTTTTACCACAATGCTCACAAAGGAGGCACAAAGTTCACTATTAGCGAAAATCCACACATTTCACTTTACACACTTTCAACTTTCCACTCTCGATGACAGCTTCGTTTACAAGATTATTCAAGCATTTAAGGTGTTACCGTCATAGACAAGGTGCTGACTCCGCAGGCGGCAAAAAAACCTAAAGCGCCTGAGCTAATATTGCTGGGCAGATTCGCATGATTCGAATCGAACATCCCTCCTGTCCAAGTGGTTTCGGAAAGCAAGGCACGCAAAAATGCCGCATATTCGGCATTAATTGAGTAACGCTTTTCTACAATGATGGTTCCTGCAGGAAAATAAACTTGCTGCATTTGCGGAGCCAATACTTCACTCACATCCAAGGTGGGAAGGGTATAATATAGCAATCGTGCTTTGCAATTGGCAGGGTTTTGGTTTTCATAACCCGGTACTGCCGACCAATCTAACCAAATCTCCCACATGGCATTTTGGGTATAGTTAAAAGAAGCACCCACATTATCAATTTGGTACAATTTTTTGGATTCGTTATAAGAGTATGTCAAAGGATGGAAAATCACAGAAGGTTCCATAAAGGATTTTGCTGAATAAATCTTCCCTTGGTTATTGATAATCAATGAAAATTGACTTCCTTCCTTGCCAATAAAGTTAGCATTGTACACCCCTGATTGGGAACTTTGTTCGGTAAATACATGCACCGAATCACCATCATTTACCACGACAGTTGCACCGGAAACCGGCAGGGGATTCACATCTAAAGCGCTGGTTGTATGACTAATGCGGATACTTTGTGATTTATTTTCACTGGTAATGATTCCCTCTACTACCAATGCATCACCGGCTTGGGTTTTTAAATCCCAATCGGTTTGCTTTTGGCAAGAAATAAGCAAAAAGAACAGAAGTAATACCGCCAGGTTTTTCATCAGAATTTAAAGCTATAGGTTATTGAAGGAATGATGCCCACCAATGATAATTTTGAAGTTATGATATTATTGTTGTCCAGCAGATTAGAAGGAACTACAATGGTATTTTCGTCACTTACAATTTTATTAAAATTCAATGAAATCGAATTGGCTCTTCCATACACATTGAAAACCGTAAAAATCAACACATGCTGAACCTTTCTTTCGACTTTGTTAATTTTATATGTGATAGCCAAATCCATTCTATGGTAATCGTTCAAACGGTCGTTATTTTTGCTGCCGTAAATAGGAACTGAATATCCATTATATTGGTAAAAACTAACCGGAGTGGTGATGGCTCTCCCTGTTTGGTATATCCAATTTACCGAAAACGACCATTTTTTTCCGGCATTATAACTGATATTACAGCAAATATCGTTAGGGCAGTCGTAGTTCGAAGGAAACTCCTCATTGTTGTTGATCCCCTGAATTTGTCTGAAAGCCCTAGAATAGGTATAGCCCAACCAGCCACTAAACTTTCCTTCCGTCTTCCTCAGCATCAGTTCCAAGCCGTAGGCATAAGCATTTCCAAATCGCAATTCACCTTCAATCAAAGGGTTATACAACATATTGGCATGGTCCTTATAGTCAATTTGGTGGTCGCATTTTTTATAATAGGCTTCAGCAGAAAATATGTACTTTGCTTTACCTACCTCTTTAAAATACCCCAGTGCAAACTGATTCGAATTCTGAGGTTGTATGTTGTTGCCGCTGGGAACCCAAACTTCTAGCGAGGTGAAAGGACTGGTGGAATTCGACAGTAAGTGAATAAATTGGGTCGATCGGCAATAACTGGCTTTCAATACCGTGGTAGCATTCAGTAAATATTTTAGATTCAAACGGGGTTCAACGCTATAAAAGGTAGATGCCACAGCATTTTTTACTACCCATTGGGTATCAATCACATTATAATATCCATCAAAATAATACAAGGTGGTAGGACCCACGTTTTGCCAAATGGGAACCCTCAATCCATATCGTAATGACAGCTTTTTGCTCAATTTCTGTTCATTGCTTATATAAAAATCAAGCTCTCTGGAAGTGTAGGTGGGAATATCGGTAATGCTGTTTTGAATATTCGTTTCGGAATAATGTATGTTTCCGGGATTGGAAGCATGAGTGCTCAGTTCAATACCTGCTTTTATGGTGTTTTGGGGATTCAAATAATAGGTAAAATCCGTTTTTAAGGTTACATTGGAAATGGATGAAATCCAATAATCGTTTTTTTCTTTTGAGGTATATAAATAAAATCGGTAACGACTGGAATACAAAGTGGTATTTGAAAAAAGTTTGTCATTAAAAATATGGTTCCATCTTAAAGTACCCAGCAGATTATCCCAACTGATACCGAAAGTACGGTAGGATGTACTGTAGTAATTGGTAAAATTATCCTCGCCATAATATCCCGAGAAAAATATATGGTTGTTGGTATTCAACTTCATATTTACCTTGGCATTTAAGTCAAAGAAATTCAATTTCAGCGATTTATCAATTACATCAATATTGTTTAACCAGTTCAAATTTGAGGTTCTTCCGGTAATAAAAAAGGAACAAGCTTCCTTTTTGATAGGCCCTTCCACCGTTAGGTTGGAGGTATAAGGGCTAAGACTGCCGGAAAGTCCTAGTTTTTTCATGTTTCCTTCTTTGGTTTTCACGTCTACTACCGATGAAATGCGTCCGCCAAAATTTGCCGGAAAATCGCCTTTATAGGTTTCAATATCTTTAATGGCATCGGGTGCTATTGCCGTAAAAAAACCAAATAAATGAGAAGGATTGTAAATGGGCGCTTCATCTATCAGAATTAAGTTTTCGTCGCTGTTGCCACCCCTCACATAAAAGAGGGAAGATGCATCACCATACGATTTAATTCCCGGGATGGCCTGCAGCGACTTGATGATATCGAATTCTCCAACAAATCCATGCATTTGCGAAATGGTTTTCTGCGACAAATGCATCTGGCTCAACTGATTTTCTTTAATAGAGGATTCTTCATTATTCGTTTTTATCTCCACCGGAACCATGCTCAGGTTTTCTTCTTCCAAATCCATATTGATTTTTTTATCTGCCTGTAAATCAATATGCCGGGAAATATTTTTATACCCAACGAATGAAAAAATGAGGTCATAACTACCTTCTTTCAGACTTAAGGAATAAAAACCATAACCATTACTTGTGGTTCCCAGCAAACTCCCCTTGGCATAAACAGAGCCACCTATTAAAGCTTCCGCATTCGATTTGTCTTTAATAAACCCACTGATGGTGAACAGCATTTCTTTTCCTTTTCTATGACTCTCATTATCAATAGTTTTCAATACAAATTGATTTTCCAATAAAGTATATTGAATGCCATTTTGCACCAAAACTTCTTCTAAAATGTCTTTTAAGGTTTTATTTTTCGCTTTGAGAGTGATTATTTTTTCGGTATGTACCAACTGGCTGCTATAAGAAAAATGAACCTGAGTCAACTTAGAAATTTCGGTCAAGACCGCTCCTATGCTGACATGTTTCATTTTCAAACTCAACTTTTGATTTAAGTCTTGAGCAGAAAGTGATTTTAGGAATAAGAAAAAAACAAGAATGAGAAAAAGTTTGGAATTTGTCTGTGAGAAAATCCTCATTTTGTGGGGAATTATTTACTTACATTCCCTACCAAATCATAACCATCGGCGGTTTTGACCACATGAATATCGAGGGTGGTCTTAATTACTTTCAACACAGCATCCAAGGATTGATTATCGAAAGTAGCGGTTAATTTTGAATTGGCAATCGCTTTGTCTTTGATGCAAATTTTCGAAAGGTATACCTTATTCAGGGTTTCCACCACATCGCTTAATAAATGATCTTCGAAAACCAACCTTCTGGTTTTAAAGGCCATATAATTTACATCCGTATTTACCGATTTCTCAATACTGTTTCCTTTAGAGCTGCACTCTGCTTTTTCACCCGGACTTAAATATGTTACTTCACCGGGTTTATCTTTTTGATACACAGCTACCTTTCCTTGTGTTAAAATTACTTCCACATGTCCATGATTGGAATTTACGTAAAAAGAGGTTCCCAATACTTCAATTTGAACATCATCCACAGAAATAATAAAAGGCTTGGTTTTGTCGGGTGTTACATTGAAATAGGCTTCCCCTTTAAGTTTTACGTTTCTTTTATTCCCTTCAAATGACGATGGATACTCAATGCTTGAACCTGTTTGCAGGGTTACTGAAGTACCATCCGGTAAATTATTCTCAATTTTATCTGCTTTCGCAAGTACCACTTCGGTTTTACTTCCTTGGTTGTAATGATAAATTAAAAAGGAAGAAACTGCAATCACGCATAAAACGGCAGCTATTTTTAATGCATTATAGATATTAAATCGTTGAGAAGTTCGGGGAGTATTATGCGTAAGCACTTCTAATTTAGGCGTTTCTAGCATTTTAGCAGAAAGCGATTCCCATTCAGCGTCAATTGAAATGGTGTTTTCAATTCGTTGATTTTCAACAAGCTGCCAGATTTTTGAGGTCTTTTCAAAAAGTTCTTTATGCTCATTACTGGAAACAACCCAAGCAGAAAGCAGTTGAATTTCATCGGAAGTGGCTTCTCCGCTGAAATATCTGCTCATGAGATCTTGATAATATGTTTGATTGGTTTCCATTTTTCTTTCTATATCAATATAAATACACCTAAGAAAGCTTTTACCCTGATGCGCATTTCAATTATTTATTTAAAAGCATAAAAATAATAAAAATCGGTAAATACTCAACCAAGCGTACCCTCAAATGTTGCAATGCCTTCGACATTTGAGTTTCTACCGTTTTAACGGAGATGTTGAGTTTCTCAGCAATCTCTCGGTATTTCAAATCTTCGAAGCGGTTTAACATGAAAACTTCTTTGCATTTAAGTGGAAGTTCATCAATGGCGAGGTTAATTTTCTGATGTAATTCATAAGTCACCAGATGGTCCGTGCTTTCTTGGTCATTGAAGGGGTAAAGATTCTCAAAACTAAGAATATCGCTGTTGAATTTCTTATGGTCGCGTAAGTGGTTTAAGCTTCTGTTGTAAATAGCGGTGGTGAGATAGGATTTTATCGACATGGCAGGGTCAATGCTGTCTCTTTTTTCCCACAAATTCAGAAACACATCCTGCACAATTTCTTTAGCCGTGTCTAAGTCTTTAACATACTTTAAAGCAAAGGTACACAAGTGTTTAAAATGTGTACGAAACAAGTCTTCGAATGTTTTTTTATCCAAGGAAATGTTATTTAAGATTTACCTATTTTCATAAAGCATTTGACTATACAAAGATAAGGAAGTTTAACTTATACCATTTCGAATTATAATATTGTCTTACAGCTTACCTTAAAATGCCGTTGCAATAGATGTTTGGGTCAATCGAGCTTAGCGAAGATTGGACTATTACATATATGCAAACGGTATTACATTCCCTGACTTCAAAAAAACAGATAAAACAAGGAATTTAGAATTGCGAAAGAAAAGGGAACTACGATACGGTTGGATCCGCTTTTCGGCTTCGTTTGCGTTCGGTTTCGTCAAGTATAATTTTTCTTAGGCGTAAAGAAGAGGGTGTAATTTCGAGATATTCGTCTTCTGCTAAATACTCCATGGCTTCTTCTAAGGAGAATTTTCGAGCCGGAATGATGAGCATTTTGTCGTCGGAACCCGATGCACGCATGTTGGAAAGCTTTTTGGTGCGGATTACATTCACCACCAAATCATCCTGACGAATGTGTTCACCAATCACTTGTCCGGCATACACAGGATCATTGGGGTCGATAAAGAAGGTTCCACGATCTTGCAATTTATCTATAGAATAAGCAATGGCAGTGCCGGTTTCCATACTCACCAAAGCACCATTTCTATGCACAGACATATCCCCTTTGATGGGTTCGTATCCTTTTAAACGATGTGCCATAATGGCTTCCCCTTCGGTTGCTGTAAGTACTAAATTCCTCAAACCCATCAATCCCCTCGAAGGAATTTCAAAATCCAGTTGAACCCTGTCGCTTTTGGGAACAATGCTGATGATGTCGCCACGGCGCATGGTGACCAAATCTATAACTTTACCGGAACATTCTTTAGGTGAATTTACCGTAAGGATTTCCATAGGTTCGCATTTCACACCATCAATCGTTTTAATCAATACCTTGGGCTGCCCCACTTGGAGTTCATACCCTTCGCGGCGCATGGTTTCAATTAATATGGAAAGGTGAAGAATTCCTCTCCCAAATACCAGATAAGCATCCGGAGAATTCGTTTCTTCAACGCGTAAAGCCAAGTTTTTTTCAGTTTCTAAAAACAAACGATCTCTTAAATGGCGGGAAGTCACAAATTTACCCTCTTTCCCAAAGAATGGAGAATTGTTGATGGTGAAAAACATGCTCATGGTTGGATTATCAACACTGATGGGTTCGAGCACCTCAGGGTTTTCGAAATCGGCAATGGTATCTCCAATGTCAAAGTCTTCTACGCCCATAACAGCACATATATCGCCGGCATGTACCGGGAACTTAACGCGTTCTTTCCCCAAGCCTTCAAACAAATATAATTCTTTAATTTTCGATTTTAATATCACCCCTTCTCTTTTCACCAAAGAAACATTCATGCCGGCCTCAATGGTTCCGCGATGGATTCTTCCTACGGCAATTCTACCGGTATAGGTTGAATAGTCCAGAGAGGTTATCATCATTTGCAATCCCCCTTCATTCACCTTAGGTGCAGGAATATGTTCAATAATGGTATCTAATAAATACGTAACATCTTCAGTAGGCTTGTCCCAATGCTCCGACATCCACCCTTGTTTAGAAGATCCAAAAACGGTTGGAAAATCCAATTGGTCTTCGGATGCTCCAAGCGAATGCATGAGGTCGAATACCAGTTCTTGTGTACCTTCAGGGTCACAGTTTAATTTATCGACCTTGTTCACCACCACAATAGGTTTCAGATTCAATTCAATGGCTTTTTCGAGAACGAAACGTGTTTGAGGCATGGGACCTTCAAAAGCATCCACCAAAAGCAAAACACCATCTGCCATATTGAGTACTCTTTCTACTTCACCTCCAAAATCAGCATGGCCCGGTGTATCTATAATATTGATTTTAACTCCTTTATATCGAACAGATACATTTTTTGCTAAAATGGTAATGCCTCTTTCTCTTTCCAAATCATTGCTATCCAGAATGAGGTCTTTCACCTCTTGGTTGTCGCGAAACAATTTAACTTGGTGAAGAATTCTGTCGACCAAGGTCGTTTTACCGTGGTCAACGTGGGCAATAATAGCAATATTTCTGATTTCAGTCATATAATGGTTTTTGAATTTAAAGTTTGAATCGATTTTGAATGTTACAAATAATAAATCAAAGATTCAAAATCATTTGCAGAAAGAATCAACAGTATTAATTCTGAAAAAATCGATTTTAAGCTGCAAAAGTACACATTTTTTCCATACAAGGGAGCCTCTGAGTTTAAGACATTGTTAAATTAACTAATTTTCAATGGATTATCTCTTCAGCCTCATAGAAATAAATGGATTTGTGAGCTCTCTATATGCGTCTTTCCCAATCCATTGAGCCGTTTTATTTTCCGATTGCATCAATATTTCTGCAACTTCAATGGCTTTGATATTTAAAATGGAGCTTCTTTTTCCTAACTGCCTTAATGCCCAGTTTACTGCTTTTCTTACAAAATTTCTTGGGTCGCTTGAATACTGCACAATAGGATCGAAAAAAGGAAAAAGTTCGGTATCCGCCACTTTTTTATCTTTCACGGTAATGCAAACCATCATCACAAATCCCGCCCTTTTAACGAATTCCCTATCATCCAAAATCCATTCATTGGCTTTCTTCCATTTAAACTGTGTTTTCCCGAATAAATTTCCACAACATTGATCACAAATATCCCAGGAGTAAAAATCTTGTACCCATTGTTGCATTTGTTTTTCAGTTACTTGTTTTGGGTCGTCGATTATGGTTGCCAAAATCTGAGCTTCATGTATTCCTGTATTCCATAGTTCCAAAGCAAGGGAGTGATTTTTTGGATAGCGTTTTGCAAAATTCCTCAACATAGGCAAAGAAATCCCTAATGCGGTTTCATTTCCTACAGCAAAACGCTTCATCCCTTCTTTGTTTAGCGGATTTTCGTTGTCTTTCAAAAATTTCAGCACATCATTAAGCTGACTTTGTGTATTCATTTTCAGTATATTCAGATTATTTTTTATTATTTGGCACATCAAAGAAAGCAAAAAATCATAACTCCACAACATTATCGTATTTTTGTGAGCCTTATCCATCATTAATGCAAAAAATCCTCATCATTCGTTTTAGCTCCATAGGAGATATTGTATTGACTTCGCCGATAGTAAGATGTCTTAAACAGCAAATCCCAAACGCAGAAATCCATTATCTTACCAAAAAACAGTTCGAACCTTTGTTGGAAGCAAACCCAAACATTGATAAAGTTTTTAGCATACAGAAAAAACTGAGTGAAGTTGCAGATGATCTGAAAAAAGAGGAATATAATCATGTGATTGATTTGCATAAAAACCTGAGAACCTTTCTCTTAAGAATCATACTTTGGAAGCGTTTCAGCAGCTTTCAAAAACTCAATTTCAGGAAATTTTTGGCGGTAAGGTTTAAATGGAAAAGTTGCTTACCCAAGGTTCATATTGTTGATCGGTATTTT
>CAZJBB010000097.1:0-11519 GCA_964543995.1 uncultured Bacteroidales bacterium | reverse complement strand
TTGAACCAAAAGACTTGGCTCCAGCTTGTCAAATCGACCATCACGATAATAACTAAAATACTTGCTAATCCCTTTTGAACCCTGATAAAAGGCTCCTTCTTCCAGAGCCAAGGCTTTCATTTTCTCAAAAAACGGGGATACCATTTCTTTAGCCTGATTTTCAAAATCCTTTAAAATGGCCGTTATTCTTTTTCGAAAAACCAAAAAGTCATTAATATTCAACAACTTAAGTTGATCAAGGAACTTTTGTGAATTTTCGTCCAGCATCTTTTTCGCAAATGCTGTAACTTGTTTATCAGGTTCCCACCCTTTGCCTTGACTCAAACTATATTCGATAAAATCTACCATCAACTTGGTTAAATCTTCGTGGGTTCCCACGTTTTCGATCAACAAATTGACCACATTTTCAATGATTTCATCTGTATTTAATGCAATTTCGAAATTTACCGAAAGCTGCAAATCATGAGCAAATGTTCTGACAAGTTTATGGGTAAAACTATCGATGGTAGAAATAGCAAAATCGGAATAGTTGTGTAAAATTAAAGAAACGGCTTCTTCGGCATTTTTTTGAATCATGGGCAAACTCAAGCCGGTTTCCTCTATTAATTTAGGCAATAAATGCTGAATGGTTTTATTCTTTTCATCGATTGGAACGGCAGCCAATGCTTTCAATGCTGTCAACACCCTTTGCTTCATCTCGGTGGCCGCTTTATTGGTAAAGGTAATTGCCAATATATGTCGGAAATCTCTAGGCTTTTTTACCACAATCTTCAAATACTCCTTAACAAGGGTAAAGGTTTTGCCCGAACCGGCAGAGGATTTATATACAGCGAATTCCATACGAATATTTCTAAACCAAAAGTAAGGTATTTGCGTTTAACTTATTACTTTTATAAGAAAATTGATTATGGAAATCTTCAACCTTATTCCCGACAAGCTTCAAGAATTCGGATTGGTGTTTGTTTTTTCGCTCATCATCGGTTTATCGCAGCGTAAGATTCATCCCCCTAATATCGGCAATCAGCTCTTTGGTACCGACAGAACTTTTACTTTTATAGGAATCTTAGGTTTTATATTGTATGTAATTGGAGATGGTGAAAAGATATACTTTCTTGGAGGCGGATTCATCTTATCCGTGTTTTTGGCTTTGTTTTATTTTCAAAGAGCAAAGAAGCATGAAATATATGGCATCACTACCATTGTAATTGGGTTAATTACATACTGTCTTACGCCTTTAGCTATTACTCAACCCCGATGGTTATTTTTATTGGTGGTGGTTACCGTGCTTATTCTAACGGAATTAAAGGAAACTTTCACATTGTTTTCCCAACGATTGGATAAAGACGAATTTATTAATCTTGCCAAATTTTTAGTCATTGCCGGAGTTATTTTACCCATGGTCCCCGACACGCCAATAGTAAGCTTTCTTAGCTTGACCCCCTACCGAATTTGGTTGGCAGTGGTGGTAATTTCCAGCATTTCGTACATCAGTTATTTGTTACACAAATTTGTTTTTAAAGAATCCGGCATTATACTCACAGGAATCTTGGGAGGATTGTACAGCAGCACCGCCACTACCATAATTATTGCTAAGAAATTCCGCGAAACCCAACTCGAAAGCCATCGATATTCAGCTGCTATAATTTTGGCCACCGCCATGATGTATCTCAGAATAGGCGTTATCGTTCTTTTATTTAACAATGAATTATTCAATATTCTTTATCCGGTCTTTCTTGTTCTATTTTTGGCCTCTATGGGTGTAGGCTGTGTCTTGTTCTATGTTTTCAAAGAAAATATGACAAAAGAGCGTACCGTAATAACCAACGATAAAAATCCTTTAGAATTTAAGGTAGCCATGCTTTTCACTCTATTGTATATAGGATTTTCCTTTTTAACTTACTATGTGCTAAGCTATTTTGGGCATTTGGGCTTGAATGTATTTTCATTTATCGTTGGGGTAAGTGATATCGACCCATTTCTAATCAATTTATTTCAGGGTAAATTTGCCGTTACTAACCAATTGATTGCCTTAGCAACCTTGCAAGCAATAATCAGCAATAATGTAGTGAAACTCCTTTACGCTATGTTTATTGCTAAAAGAAAACTTTGGAAAATGTTACTCATGGGTTTTGGGATCATCATTGTATTGAATTTATTACTCTTGTTTTTAATATAATTGGAATTTTTTGATTTACAGCAAAACAATAACCATCAATGCTTATAGAAGTTTTTTGCAACCAATTTGTCCATTAACCGAATTTACAAAAACTCAATTCCATATAACTGCATTTTCACCTTAACTTTTATTAACCTTATCATAAAAATTTCTGGCATAATATATGTTATTTTTGCATCATAAATTTAAAACAAGAAAACAATGAAAAAATTAGCATTAGTATTATCAATGGCCATGTTTTTAGGCGCTGCAGTTGCACAAACTAACCCAACTACCAAAACTTCAAAACAAGCTGAAACCAAAACAGAAAAAAAAGAAGTTAAAAAAGACGAAAAATCATGTACCTCCGGTAAAAAAGCATGTGAAAAAAAATCATGTTGCGAGAAAAAAGGCGGAAAAGCATGTGATAAAAAAGCTGACGCTCCAAAAAAATAGTATTGGAATCATTCCTATAAAACCACCTCAAAAGGGTGGTTTTTTTATTATTAGCCCTTACAAATACAATTTTATATTATTGAAAAACAAGTTGTTAACACCTGTATTTTTCATAACTAATGGTAAAAATTGTGCTCTTTTTTATCCAAAGTATGCTGTTGGCGAAATTTCCATTATAAATAAAATGATACTCTTGAATATAAGTTTAAAGAGATTTTTTACCTTTGGTATCTCTATCCAAATTAAGTGACAATAAAATTAATTTGAGAGTAGACAATAAATATTAAACCTTTGGCTTATTTTGGTGTTTTAGAATTCGAATAAAGAAAAGTCAATAAGATTTAATCGTAAACAGTGCTCATAAAATGAAAGAAATTGCCTCTTCCATACAACTCATTCCAATAGAACAATACCTTTATTTAAGTATTGCATTATTCAGCATTGGGCTGATAGGTATTTTATTCCGAAGAAATACCATTATCATTCTAATGTGTATTGAACTGATGTTTAATTCGGTAAACTTATTACTCACTGCTTTTTCAGCCTATCATTCTGATCCGGCAGGACAAGTTTTTGTGTTTTTTATCATGATTGTAGCTGCTGCTGAAGTGGCAGTGGGATTAGCTATTCTTGTGATGATGAAGCGAAATGTGGATTCCATTGATATTAATTTATTGAACCGATTGAAATGGTAGATTCGATGTTGTTTCCACTTTTTACCGGCATGGTTCTTTGCTTTCCCTTGTTGGGATTTTTAAGCTGTTGGGCAGGGCATAAACGATTAAAGAACCATCATGCCGGTGTTATTGCCAGCATAGCCGTTTCGCTTTCATTTGTATCAGCCTTAGTGCTGTATATTACATTAAACCAATCCGGGGAAAGCTCAATAAACCTCTATCTCTTCGACTGGATATCCATTCAAGGAATGAAAATCCCATTGGCTTTCCTGATAGATCACTTGTCTTTGACCTTAATGCTTATCATTACAGGAGTTGGAACCCTCATTCATATCTATTCAATAGGCTATATGCATGATGATGAACGAGCGTCCACTTTCTTTGTCCAACTGAATTTATTCATATTCAGCATGTTGCTCTTGGTGACAGGGGCAAATTATCTAGTCATGTTTATAGGTTGGGAAGGGGTTGGATTATGTTCTTATTTGTTGATTGGTTTTTGGTATAAAAATCCCATATACAATTACGCTGCTCGTAAAGCATTTATTATGAACCGAATAGGAGATTTAGGTTTTATTTTGGGAATTATTTTGCTATTTTTTACTTTTAAGACCTTAAATTTTTCAGAGATATTTACCCAAGCGGCCTATTTACAGGCAGGGACACCGCTTATTACTCTTATAACCTTACTTCTCTTAGTTGGAGCGGTGGGCAAGAGCGCTCAAATTCCTTTGTTTACCTGGTTACCCGATGCCATGGCAGGTCCCACACCGGTTTCGGCATTGATTCATGCCGCCACCATGGTTACCGCCGGAATATACATGATTGCCCGATCGAGTATTTTATACAATCTGGCTCCAATAACCTTACAAATTATTGTGATTATTGGGCTGTCAACGGCAATATTAGCTGCGCTTATCGGCTTGAAGCAAAACGATATTAAAAAGATTTTAGCCTATTCTACGGTTTCTCAATTAGGATATATGTTTCTGGCTTTAGGAATGGGCGCATATAGTTCTGCAGTGTTTCACCTTACAACCCATGCCTTTTTCAAAGCCTTGCTTTTCTTGGGTGCAGGAAGTATTATTCATGCCCTGGGTGGAGAACAAGATCTAAGAAACATGGGAGGTTTAAAAAAGAAATTGCCAATCACCTATGGTACTTTTTTAATTGCCACCTTGGCAATCTGCGGGATCCCTCCTTTTTCGGGGTTTTTTAGCAAAGACCTTATTTTATCCAAAGCATTCGAATACAATTACTTAGTCTACTTTATTGCCTTATTTGGTGCACTGCTCACTTGTTATTATATGTTTCGTTTATTGTTTTTGGTCTTTTGGGGCGAACAAAGATTTCAAAATGCCCATATTCATGAATCACCCAAGTCAATGACGATTCCTTTATTAATTTTAAGTTTCTTGGCGGTTTTTGGTGGTTTTATTAACATTCCTTCGTTTTTAGGAGGAAATTCTTCCTTTACTTCATTTTTGGGCATAGATAAATCTATTGAATTTTCGAGCGGAACCGAATGGATTTTGGTCATGATTTCATTAATTTTGATAATATCGGTGCTGGCTTTTGCCTATAATAATTTTGTAAAAAAGGCAAAAATCCCCAACTACGAGTCGGTATCTTTAAGTTTGCCTTCAAAAATCATTTCCCGGAAATTTTATTTGGATGAAATCTATATGTTGCTGTTTGAAAAACCCTATGCTTTTCTTTCCCACTTCCTATACAAGAAAGTAGAAATGGGAATTATTGATCCCACCGTGGATGGAATTGGGAGGGCTGCCAATAAAATAGGTGAATGGGTGCGGAAATTGCAACAGGGGAATATTAGTTTTTATCTATTTGCCATGGTAGCCGGAATCCTGTTGTTTATTATGTTCATATTAATAGTGTAAGCTTATGCTGTTGTTAATTATTTTTCTTCTACCCATAATCACAGGATTGCTGATCTTGTTTTTAAAGAACACTGCTTTAGTTAGAGTTTGTGCATTCTCAGTTTCGGCAGTCAATCTGATTTTTACGCTCTTTTTGGTTTTTACTATAACTTCCACTGAATATAACATCGATAGCCTGTATTTTATGGGGGCTCAGTTCACCTTAGGATACGATGGCATAAGTCTGATTATGTTGGTTTTAAACAACTTACTTTTCCCTTTCATCTTCTTATCCGGATTCAAAAGAGACCAAAAACAGGTTCAATTGTTGAACTTTTTAATTCTTTTTACCCAATCGGCCTTAATCGGAGTTTTCTTGGCAAAAAATGCTTTTCTATTTTATGTTTTTTGGGAATTAACCTTAATTCCGGTGTATTTTATACTGCTCCTCTGGGGCGGAGAAAACCGGAAAACCATAACCCTTAAATTCTTTATTTATACCGTAAGTGGGAGTTTGTTTTTATTGTTTGGAATCATATATCTGTATTTGCTAACTCCGGGAACACACAGCACGGATTTCTCCCTTTTAAATCAATTACATATACCGGTAAATGTTCAAATTTGGCTTTTCTGGGTGTTATTTATTGCATTTGCCATTAAATTGCCCATCTTCCCTTTTCACTCTTGGCAACCTACCACCTATTCAACAGCACCTACTCAGGGAGTGATGATTTTGGCTGGTGTGATGACAAAAATGGGGGTTTATGGCGCTTTACGATTTCTTTTTCCCATCATTCCTCAAGGGGTTCTTTTTTGGCAAAATACCATTATTATTTTAAGCTTAATAGGCGTGGTATATGCCTCTATCATTGCTTTCCGGCAAACGAATCTAAAAAAACTGATTGCATTTTCCAGTATGGCGCATATATCATTAATTGTAGCAGCCATGTTTGCAGCCAATCTATACAGTTTTGAAGGCTTGTTGTTGCAATCTTTTAGTCACGGAATTATTGTGGTGGCTCTGTTTTACATGGCCAATCTTATTGTTGAAAAGACTTCCACCTTGGATATTCCACAAATGGGAGGGTTAAAACATGTAGCCCCAAACATGTCCCTTTTACTTTTGCTTTTGGTGTTAGGATCCATTGCCTTGCCATTAACTTCAAGTTTCGTAGGTGAATTTCTTATGTTGACCGGACTTTTTGAACTGTCCTTTTGGTTTGCCTTAGTGGGAGGTTTGACCATGATTTTTGGTGCGATATATATGCTGTATGTTTATCAACGCATTATGCTTGGAGAGAAGAAACCTCTTTTTGAAAACATAAAGGATCTAAGCCCTCTTGATTATTGCATCCTCCTTCCTTTAATTGCAATCATCTTCATTTTTGGAGTGTATCCTCAACCCATTTTTGATCTCATTGAAACTTCTGTTCATCTACTCTCAAACCAAATGAGTTCAGTGATGGATTTTCACACCCTTTTCATTCATTAATCTAAAACCCTGAATATCAATAAATGAATGCATTAATTATTTCTTCTATTCTTGGAATTATTCTATTGTATGTGGGGCTTACCAAAGGCAAAATCTTGCTTGCTCCTATTGCAATTGCGGGATTATTGGTCATACTCTATTTATCAGTTCAAGATTGGGGACTCGGTTCAACCTATTTTCACAACATGATGGTTATTGATAATTTTTCTATTGCATTTAATATTTCAATGATCTTAATAAGCATTCTAATTTTTCTATTTGGTATTGACTATTACCAGCGAATGGAAAAACATGTGGCAGAACAATATGCATTGATGATTTTTGCTTTGACCGGTGCCTTTGTAATGACCTCATTTTCAAACTTAATCATGTTATTTTTAGGAATAGAAATACTGTCCATTCCTTTGTATATTCTGGCAGGAGGGAAAAAGATGTCCTATCGATCTAACGAAGCCTCTTTTAAATACTTTTTACTCGGCTCTTTTGCTACGGCTATTTTCCTATTCGGAATAGCTTTAGTGTATGGTGCAACGGCTACTTTTTATCTCCCCGAAATTAAGACTTATATTGCTCACATGGGTGGATCATTGCCTCCCATGGTGACAATTGGTTTGTTATTTATATTAATTGGAGTTGCTTTTAAAGTAGCAGTGGCTCCCTTCCATTTTTGGAGTCCTGATGTATATGAAGGTGCCCCTACTTTAGTTACCATATTTATGGCAACAGTGGTGAAAACTGCAGGATTTGCAGCGTTTTATCGTTTGTTAGGCATGGGTTTACTGCCTTTACCTCCTGCATTGGAAAAAACCCTTTGGCTGATGACAGGGCTCTCTTTATTTATCGGAAATTTGGCAGCCTTACGACAAACCAATTTTAAACGTTTGTTGGCGTATTCTTCTATTGTACATTCCGGCTTTATGTTGCTTGCTATGCTTTCGCAACATGATTCTTCAAGTTCGGTGTTGCTGTATTATACTTTCACATATTCTTTGGCAACGGTTCCTTTATTTATCGTTTTCATTTTAATGAAAAGGGCCAACAACGGTTTGGAAGAAATTTCTATCTTCCGTGGACTTTTCAAGCAAAAACCATGGATAGCCGGCATGGTGGTAATTTTATTGATGTCTCTTGCGGGAATTCCCCCTACCGCAGGATTTATAGCAAAATATCAAGTCTTCGGTTTGTCTATCCGTCAAGGATATTTGTCAATTTCTATGTTCGCCATTGTAATGACCATCATTGGGGTGTATTACTATTTCTCGGTGTTGAGAGAAGTTTTTACCGAAAGCGAAGAACCTAACACCATTATTATCAGTAAAATAAATGGAACCTTATTGGTGATTTGCAGTATAGCCGTATTGTTGTTGGGTGTGTTTGCAGGAGGGAAATTCATTTAGAAGCCTGATTATCTGCATTTTTTGAAGTTAATTTATTCCAGCCCTAAACTTGCAATTTGGAATGAAAATTTTATTTGTAAGTTTCGAAGAAGAAAATCTTTACGTAATTTTGAAGAAAAAATCATTATGAAAAAACTACTCACCTTTGCCTTCTTATTCTGCACTTTAAGCATTTTTGCTCAATCAAATCAACTTTACAACTTCGAAGAACTCATGACGGCTTTAAAGTCGGGAAAAGAAATTCACATGGTAATCCAATATGGGAAGTGCAAACTCATCAGCGATAACGAAGAAAAAGAGAAAGTTCCTGATGCCATTGGCGGAATGAAACTCGACACATGGGAATATTTCGCGGTAAAAGCAGTGAAAAACGATAAGGCATTTGTGGTATTTTCCGAATCTAAAATGATTCAAAATCCTAAAGGAGACGGCTTTGTATATAATTATGTGAAAGTAAAAGTGAGCGACGACAATCAAGTGAAATTAA
Source organism: uncultured Bacteroidales bacterium (assembly GCA_964543995.1). Lineage (GTDB taxonomy): Bacteria > Bacteroidota > Bacteroidia > Bacteroidales > CAIXTV01 > CAIXTV01. Next base: position 2,975 of record CAZJBB010000097.1, on the reverse strand, counting down.
CTGCTCAATACGTAAATACCAAAACTTTCGAAGTCCAAATGGACGAAAATTTCTTTTCTGCTATAAACGATGGAAAAAACGATAAGCAAGTGTACTTTTATTCTAAGAATTGAATAATCCCTGCTAAATTTATTCCTCTATAATGATATGTAATGAGGTAAATTGGAGAACAATCATTCGTACCATCCTATCGTTAAGATATTAGGAATGCTTAACATGATGAAGCATAACCAAAATTTACCCTTCATCTGAACTGTTTTCGCTTCCTAAGCTTTTATTAAAAGGCAATTATTCCCTTGAAAACATTTATGGCTCATTGGTCAAAATAGTTCAATGCAAGCGGAGAAGCCTTCCATTTTTAGGATTTCATAAGCCTATTCAATCTATCAAAGAAAAAGAATATTCTCATTAAAAAAGCCTTGATTTCGTCAAAGGTCCTTCTTTTTCATCTATAAACTAAGGTCTTTTTTATATCTTTGCAGCATGGAAACTATTGTAAGCGGAATCAGACCTACAGGTAATTTACATCTAGGAAATTACTTTGGCGCATTAAAGAATTTTGTGACTCTCCAACATCAGAACAACTGCTTTTTCTTTATTGCCGATTATCATTCATTAACCACCCATCCTACTCCGGCCGATTTGCAAGGAAATGTAAAAACCGTATTGGTGGAGTATATTGCTGCCGGACTCGATCCTGAAGTAGCAACGCTATACATTCAAAGCGATGTAAAGGAAGTATGCGAGTTGTATTTGCTCTTAAACATGAATGCTTATGTGGGAGAACTTCAAAGAGTGGCTTCTTTTAAAGAAAAAATTCGTACACAACCCAACAATGTGAATGCAGGCTTATTGACCTATCCTACCCTCATGGCCGCAGACGTATTGTTGCACCGTGCTTTAAAAGTGCCGGTGGGTAAAGACCAAGAACAACACCTCGAAATGATGCGCAATTTTGCAAATCGTTTCAACAACCTATACAAAACCGATTTTTTCCCGATTCCAACAGCTTATAACTTTGGAAATGAGTTGGTTAAAATCCCGGGATTGGATGGATCTACCAAGATGTCGAAGTCTAACTCTGAAGCTTCAGTAATTTATTTATCCGACTCTCCGGAAGAAATTCGTAAAAAGATGATGAGAGCCATCTCTGACAGCGGGCCAACGGTTCCAAATCAGGAAAAACCCCAAGCCATTCTTAATTTGTTTGCTTTGATGAAAGCTTTGTCAACGGAAGAAACTTACAACTTCTTTGATGAACAATACAACCAATGCAACATCCGCTATGGTGACATGAAAAAACAACTCACAGAAGATGCCATCAAATTTGTGGCTCCATTCAGCGAGAAAATCAAGGAATTGTCGGCAAATAGAGAATATTTGCACAAAGTGGCTACCTTGGGAGCCGAAAAAGCAAGAGAAAGTGCCTCCAAAACCCTGGCTTTAGTGAGAGAAATCATCGGTATTAAACCTTTATAATCCTATTTTGCACGATACCAGCATTAAACCCGAAACTGTAGTTCTCATCGGTTTGGTAACTTCAGGACAAAATCGTTTGCAACTCAACAATTATTTGGACGAGCTTGCATTTTTAGTAAAAACAGCCAATGGAATCCCTGTAAAACGATTCATTCAACAATTGCCTGTTAGAGACTCAAGAACCTATATGGGGTCGGGTAAATTGGAGGAAATTGCGAGTTATATTAAGGAAAATGAAATCAATATAGCCCTCTTCGACGATGAGCTGAGCGGTTCTCAAATACGTAATATTGAGAATATATTAAATTGTAAAATATTAGATCGTACAGGTTTAATTTTGGATATTTTTGCTCGACATGCACGCACTTCCTATGCCAAAACCCAAGTAGAACTTGCTCAATATCAATACCTTTTACCTCGTCTTACCCGCATGTGGACGCACTTATCCAAGCAAAAAGGGGGTATCGGACTCAAAGGGCCCGGGGAAACAGAAATTGAAACCGACAGACGTATCATCAGAAAACGCATATCCCTTTTAAGAGAAGAATTACAAAACATAGACCGCCAAAAAATAACCCAACGTAAAAATCGGGATAAATTGGTTAGGGTGGCTTTGGTAGGGTATACCAATACCGGTAAATCAACCCTTTTAAACAAATTGGCTAAAACAGATGTTTATGCTGATGACAAACTTTTTGCTACCCTTGATACCACTGTAAGAAGAGTGGTGATTGGCAATTTACCATTTTTAATGTCTGATACAGTGGGATTTATCCGAAAATTACCTCACAACCTCATTGAATCTTTTAAATCGACTTTGGATGAAGTTAGGGAATCGGATTTGCTGTTGCATGTGGTGGATATTTCCCATTCCGAATTTGAAGAACAAATTGAAACCGTTCAACAAACCTTGCACAATATGGGGGCTTCAGAAAAACCCATAATATTGGTTTTCAATAAAATAGACGCCTATACCTTTGTGGAAAAAGAAGCAGATGATTTAAGTCCTCTAACTGCTGAAAATATTCCCTTAGAAGAACTAAAAAAAACTTGGATGGCAAAAATGAATCGCAATTGCATTTTCATTTCGGCTAAAGAGGGTGAAAACATGGCTCATTTTAAGGATCAGTTATACCAGGAAGTGGTGAGTATCCACAAAACCATTTACCCTTACGACCATTTTTTATATTAGTATCGATTTTCGTACTGAATTTCAAATCAATTAGAAGGTAAGTCATTAACTTCTTGTGTTTTTCCTGACTTCGTCAAAGATTCACCCTGAAAATTGCTGAAGGAATTTTCAGCAAATGGCTTAGCATTCAATTTGACTTTTGGAGTTTAGAATATTAATTAATGATACTCAGCCATTGTAAATAAGTTGGGCTTGCTAAAATATGTACTTTTTGCTTGACCAAAAAGTACTCAAAAAGTCAAGACTGACCGGCTTTTCTCTATTTTCTACGCATGAAAAATCCCCCGAAAACAAACTCCCCGAC
>CAZJBB010000096.1:0-11573 GCA_964543995.1 uncultured Bacteroidales bacterium | reverse complement strand
AGCCCCACCTTTTAATACCGAAACATTTTCGATATCATCAGGGTTAAGGTCAATGGCGCGATTAGAATAAGCAACCCCTTGGGTTAAGTTATTGCTTCCATCATCAGGATTTCCTGAATAGGTTTGGCTGTTATCAATGGGAACACCGTCAACAACGAATAAAGGTTGATTGTCTCCTAAAATAGAAGAGTTTCCACGAATGGTAATCATAGCCGAGCTACCTGCAGCCCCGGACGAATTGGTGATTTGAACACCGGCAACTTTACCATCGAGAGAGTTAATCACGTTGGTGTTTTGTGATTTCTCAATTAAATCGCCTTTTACGTCTTGAACTGAGTAACCAAGAGCTTTGGTCTCTCTTTTAATGCCAATAGCGGTAACTACGGCACCTTCAATGTTCATCACATCTTTATCCAATACTATGTTTATAGTAAAAGATTTGTCAATTTTAACTTCCTTGGTTTTCATACCCACAAAAGAAAAAACTAAAGTGTTCGACTTTTCGGGAACCATGAGCGTGTATTCCCCGTTAATGTTAGTTGTGGTACCAATTGTGGTCCCTTTCACAAGAATAGTAACACCCGGTATGGTACTTCCGTCTTCGGAAGTGGTAACCTTTCCGTTAATTACTTTTTTTTGTGCATACATGACCTGTATTCCGGCGAAAAACAGGATTGTAATAAGAAAAGAAAACTTTCTCATAAGCGCTGAGTTTTGGTTAATAATTAGGTTTAGTTAAGCCAAATGTACAATGAATTTTGATGGAAAGATAAAAAAACAAATTATTTTTCAACCTTTTTTGTGTTAAAGAAATATTAATTCTCTAATCTTAGATAAATTTAAAGCCGCTGAATTTTCTTAACAATCCAATAAACAGCAAATTACATTTTACTAAACACTTTAGAAATGCAAGTAGAAAAATATGTAGAAAATGAAAAATTTATTGAGAAACAAATTCTTTTTTGATGGTAAGATAACCCGGATAATTAATTGAGTAGTTCCCAATCATAATGGAAGGCTTTAATTTAAGAGAAATTCGGGTCGGTTTATTGGATGCATCAGCTAGATTTAAAGCTAAGTTAATCAAAGAGTTAGCGGTTTGCCCGGTAAGCACTTTCTTTAAATCAACATTGATATGGAGGGGTAAATTGGCAATTCCGCCATTTGGGGCAACCCTTACTTGTTGATTTACTACACCTCTAATAAGCTCATTTTGATCAATCAAAAATATCCATTCCAAGGTATTCATGGCCGCCTGCGCTGTATTGGGGTTTTTAACTTCAATGTTTAATGTCAAATTTAAAGGCAAACTGCCACTTGCAAAAGCACTGGTTAGATTGATTATATCTAGGGTGTTGATTTGATTTAAGTTTTGAATTTTTTGAACATTGATTCCGGCTAACTTGATATTTTCTACCGAGCCAATTCGAAACTGACATTTGGTGAAATTGGCCATTTGTAATACTTGTTCTGCAACCTGACAGCCATGGAATAAGATTCCGAAAGCGATAATAAACGTAAATGCAAGTTTTTTCATAAAGTCCTGTTTTAATTTCCTGATGTAAATATCAAAATTACGAAATATTTCCCCTGGGATGAAATTGAATAATGGCATCTCTTAAATAGGCACGGTCAAGATGGGTATAAATTTCTGTGGTGGTTATGGATTCATGTCCTAACATTTCCTGAACGGCTCTTAAATCTGCACCTCCTTCAATCAAATGTGTTGCAAAAGAATGACGAAAAGTATGCGGGCTGATGGTTTTCCTTATGCCTGCTTTTACGCACAACTGCTTGATTATAGTAAAAATCATCACCCGTGAGAGTTTTCGGCCATGGCGGTTTAAAAATAAAATGTCTTCATTCCCTTTAATTATTGAATTCATTTTTCTGCTATACTCCATATATATAAGGATGTTTTTTGCGGCTACATTTCCCAGAGGCACCAACCTTTCTTTATCTCCTTTCCCAATGACCCTAACAAAACCTTCTTTGAAGTTAATGGTAGATATTTTGAGTGATACCAATTCCGAGACTCGTAATCCACAACCATATAAAGTTTCAATTATAGCTTTGTTTCTGGGCCCTTCCGGCTTGCTTAAGTCAATGGCACCGATGAGGGTATCTATTTCCGTAATGTCCAATGTATCAGGAAGTTTGCGAGTTAATTGAGGAGATTCAATGAGTTCTGTTGGACTGCTTTTAATTATGTTTTCAAAAACCAAATAGTTAAAAAAGGCTTTTAAACCGGAAAGAACACGAGCATGACTTCTTTCTTGTAGACCTATTGTGTATATCCATGGAATGAAAGTTTCTATATGTTCTATTTTAATTTGGGATGGTGTAAAATTAAAATGCTTTTCATCGAGGAAACGGACAAATAAATGGACATCATGTATATATGCTTCAATGGAGTTTTTTGACAAGGATTTTTCTAGCCTCAGAAAATTTTTAAATCCATTTATATAGGAACTCCAATCCATGAATTAAATATTGAAATTCATCAAAACATCATTTTTTGTAGTTTCAACCCTTGAATTTTCAATAATTCGTTTTCAAGTTTTAAGCATTCGTCTATGTCTCCCAAAAGCTCAAGGAGAATCAACGAATATTCGTCGTTTTCATCGTCCACATTGTGCAATCCAAGTCGAGTTCTTATGGAGCAACCAAATTTGGTTAGAATTTGTTGTATTTGTAAGGTGTCTTTTTGTTTTTGATCGAAATATATCCCCAACACTGTTTTTTTCATAGTAGTATAATTAAAAGCTTACAAGGTAAAGTTCATTTTTTGAAGGTCAATGCCTTCAATTTTCAAAAGGTCACTTTCAAGAAGATCCCACTGGGAAGCATCTCCTCCTAAATGTAAAATGATGATTCCGCTTCTACTGCATACTTCTTTAGAAACTTCATGGAATCCCAGTCGTGAGTTAATAATTTTACTATGTTTAGCAAGTGTCATTTGCACTTTTCCTGATTCTTTTACTCTATCGGTAATAAGCAATCCAATAATTCTAGTTTCTTGCATTTTATTGAGCTTAAAAATATAAATCTCTTTGACCTTGTTTTATTTTTTCAATTTTTTCAATTAGCTCGGTAACATCATGATGGTTTTTCAATTCATTGATGTTTATATCGATAACTTCATAACCCTGCTTTTTGGTTTCATTTGGGGCATAGTCTTCTAAATATTCTGCAAGGGTTAAAATGGCATTCGGTGAGCAAAATCGTTTTATAAAACCGGGGACGGAAAACTCCATAAAATGTTCACCTGTTCTTCCTTTGCGGTAACATGCTGTGCAAAAAGAAGGTAAGTAATTGTTATTCAATAATTCATCAATAATTTCGTTTAAAGAGCGAGAATCATTAATTTGAAATTGTTCTTTGTTTAAGTTTTGTTTTTCATGTCCCTTTTCGGAGTATCCGCCAAGTTCAATTTTGGTGCCTCCATCTATTTGAGAAACACCAAAACGTAAAATTTCGTTTCTTACTTCTGCTGATTCTCTTGCCGTTAAAATTAAACCTGTATACGGAACTGCCAGTCGAAAGATGGCTACAATTTTCACAAAATCTTCGTCACTTACAAAGTGATCCGGATTAATATTCAACATCGAGGCATTTTGTATTCTTGGAAAAGAAATGGTGTGAGGTCCAACATTGTAACAAGCCTCCAAATGATTGGTGTGTCGAATAATTCCCAACACTTCGTAACGCCAATCGTAAAGGCCAAAAAGTACTCCAAGACCTACATCGTCAATTCCGGCTTCTTGTGCACGATCGAAAGCCGTTAAACGCCAATCAAATTTTCTTTTTGTTCCACCTAAATGAACTTTAGCATACGTTTCAGGATGATATGTTTCTTGAAAAATCTGATAAGTTCCAATACCAGCATCCTTTATGGTTCTAAATCCATCAATATCCAGTGGCGCTGCATTCACATTTACCCTTCTGATTTCACCATGATCTTTTTTTACATTATACACAAGCTTAACGGTATGAGCAATGAATTCAGGGGTATATTGGGGGTGTTCGCCATAAACCAAAATCAGTCTTTTCTGCCCGGTTTCTTCCAAAGAAATTACTTCTTGAACCAATTCTTCATCTGTTAAAGTCTTTCGTATGGTTTCTTTATTTGAAGTTCTAAATCCACAATACTGGCAATTGTTAGTGCATTCATTTCCAACATATAAGGGAGCGAATAACACAATTCGATTGCCATACACTTTTTCTTTTAATTTCCGAGCCCCTTCTTTTATCAATTCAATTGATTTCGGGTCGGTGGTATTTACTAAAACAGCTGTCTCTGCTAAAGTAAGACGTTGTTTGTTGAGTGATTTCTCAATTATATCAGAAACTTTTTCAGGAGTTGATGGGTTTGAGTGAATCGTATCCCAAATTTCTTCAGGATCGATAAAAGGAGTCATTCGTTGATCCTTTATGCGCAGTTTTTCAGGGGTAAATTTCATTTTAGTAGAGCAAGTTTTTGTAGAATCTATTAGTAAAGCAAAAGTAATAATAAGAAACTGAATATATGGCCATTTTTTTTAAAATCTAATTTTAAGAATGAAACATAATACTAACAATTGACGAGTGTTAATTTTAAATGATTAATTTCGCAAAAAAATTCCCAAACATACCCTATGAAAAATAAATTAGACTCTATAGAATCTGTAATTGAGGACTTTAGAAACGGGAAAATGATAATTGTGGTTGACGATGAAGACAGAGAAAACGAAGGAGACTTCATTGCTCCAGCCGAGACGATTACCCCTGAAATTATCAATTTTATGACCAAACATGGGCGAGGTCTTATTTGTGTAGCATTAACTGAAGACCGTTGTAATGAATTGGATCTTGATATGATGGTTCCGGTGAACACTTCTTCACATGAAACACAATTTACGGTTTCCGTTGATTTAATTGGGGATGGTTGTACCACCGGTATTTCAGCAAGTGATCGTTCGAAAACCATCAGAGCACTGGCAAACCCCAATACCCATCCTTCTCATTTGGGAAGGCCGGGTCATATTTTCCCATTAAGAGCTAAAAAGGCAGGGGTTTTGCAAAGAGCAGGACATACTGAAGCCGCCATTGACCTTACCCGATTAGCAGGTAAATTCCCTGCAGGGGTTTTGGTAGAAATAATGAATGATGATGGCACCATGGCTCGCTTACCGGATTTATATGAAATTGCGGAGAAATTTGATTTTAAAATCGCCAGCATCGCTGATTTAATTGCTTATCGTATTAGAAACGAAAGTTTAATCAGCAAGGAATCTACTGTAAATCTTCCTACAAACTGGGGAAATTTTAAATTAACTGCGTATAATCAGTTGAATAACAATTTGCTACATTTAGCCCTAGTTAAAGGGCAATGGTCAGAAAATGAACCGGTTCTCGTTCGTGTTCATTCTTCATGCATGACCGGTGATATATTTGGTTCTTCGAAGTGTGACTGTGGCGATCAGTTGCATGAATCCATGGAAATGATTGAAAAAGAAGGGAAGGGAATTGTGTTATATATGAACCAAGAGGGGAGAGGAATTGGATTGCTTAACAAATTGAAAGCCTATCATTTACAAGAACAAGGAAAGAATACCATTGAAGCCAATATCGAATTGGGGTTCAAGCCCGACGAGAGAGATTATGGTATTGGGGCTCAGATTCTTCGAGACCTTAAAGCCACAAAAATAAAACTCATTAGCAATAACCCAAGAAAAAAGGCCGGTTTAATGGGGTATGGAATTGAAATCATTGAAAATATACCTTTGATTATTGAACCCAATCAGCATAATTTCAATTACTTAAAAACGAAGCAAAATTTGATGGGGCACAATTTAAACATAGAAAAAGAATAAATTGGCTTTTATTTAACATTTTTTGCAATTTAATTTGAATATAATGCTTTATTTCCACTTAAAAGGTATTATCTTTGCATTAAGAAAATCATTATTTTTATAACTTAAAACAAACAAAATGAAAAAAATTACGCTTTTACTTCTTTTAGTCGGCTTGTTTTTCAACTTGAATGCGCAACAAAGTCAACTTTTAAACAAGCATGCAGGTGAAAAAATTTCACAAGAACAGACCAATTATTTAATGCAATTAAAATCAGCAAAGAATATTGATTTAGGTTGGGCATGGCCTTCAGATGACATTTATGCCAATCTTTCCAGCAGCACCGGTGCTACCTATTATTCAAATTTACTTTTCCCTGATTCAACAGTTTGTTCTGTTACTTCCGGTACAGCTGGAATAGATTATAACTGGACCATGGCCATTGGACAAACTTTTGATCCTTATTCAAAAGTATTCGATCCTGCTTTAACTACCCCATTAGTACCTGCCGGAAAATCATATATTATTGATTCAATTGCTGTTTTAGGTTGGTACAGCAAACGTAATTCGTCTGTGGATACTCTTATTTTAGAGTTCACTCATAATCCAGGCAATGCTTCTAATAATTCTTTTTCAAGAGTATATATTGTTAAAACCGGAACTACTGATACATTATGGTTTGCCGCTCCAAAAATGCATGGCGATCCTGCCCAATTTGGTTATAAAGCTAAGTTGTCAGATGCTGGAAAAACCATTGTTAAACATGTTTTAAATTTAGGTGATACCACCATGGCAAGTGGAAAATATATTGCTTTCCCTGTTGGATTAACTATTCCTGCTGGTCAAATTACAGCGGTCTCTCTTGCTTTTGTTCCCGGTTCTACCAATGCTTTTGGGGATACTGCTTATACTTATGGTGCTGGAGCGGTGCAAACTTCTCACATTAACGCTTTCAGATTTGGATGGTATTCAGAAGATGCAACTACTTCAAATTATATCTTTTATGATATTACCGGTTTAAATTTAAGTTATATGATTACCACAGGAGGACGTTATGTAACTTATAGTGGTGGGTCAACTGGTTTAATGAATAACATCATGATTCCAATGTATGATGGCGCTATGGACATTGGTTGGAAAGTTCAAGAAGTAGTAGGTGTTAATGAATTATCTAATAGTGATGTGAAAATCTTCCCAAATCCTTCTTCAGGTTTGGTTAATATTGAACTTTTAAGCAACACCCCTGCAACAGCTAATTTCTATAACTTATTAGGTGAAGTTGTGAAATCTGTTAAATTGACCAATGCTAAAACCACTGTTGATTTAAGTGGAAATGCAAGTGGAATTTATATGATGAAAATTCAACAAGGAAATAATGTTATCACAAAGAAAATTATCTTAAAGTAATTTCTTTCTAACATCTGAAAAACCCGGCTATTGAGTCGGGTTTTTTTATTTATAGCAATTCCTACAAATTTATGTTCTAATGATTTAAAGAAATGTTGCTTTGATTCCCGGCTTACATTTAGGTTGTAGTGTAAATTATTTAATATGTTAATAACTTGAGTGTCTTTATATCGCTGTTGTAGAAAGGAATAGGTCCAAATTCCTTTAAAAAGACATACCATAATATTCAGAATATCACGTACTTTTGGTTAGAATAATTTATATTTGCAATTGAAATAATTAATTTCGAATATGTGTGACCTTATAATTTTATAATAACCAAAAACTACCTTCCATGAACTCAAGAAAAGTATTCTTATTTTTTGTTAGCTTTATTTTATTTTTAGCGGGAAAAGCTGCAACTCTACCAACAACTAACGTTACCCTAATTGCTCAAAATTACACTGTTTCAACAGGCAGCCAGGTTATTGTACCTATTAAGGTTAAGGGTTTTACATCCATTGCTTCTATTCAAGGGAGTATTCAATTCGATAATACAGTATTACAGTACGTTGATGTGGTTCAATTTGGTTTAAGTGGAATGAATTCAAGTAACTTTGGTCAAACCACAAATAAAATTAGCTTTTCTTGGTACGAAAGCGCTCTTAATGGAATCACTTTGAGCGATTCGGCTACTATATTCGCAGTTAGATTTAACGTAATTGGAACTTCCGGTCAAGTGAGTCCGATTCAATTTGTTAGTAGCCCCACTACCATTGAATTTGTTCAAAATTCAGGAGGGACTTATCCGATTGTCAGCACTACATTATCTAATGGTTCGGTTACTGTGCAAAGTACTCAAACTCAAGGATCGTTTAAAATGAAAGCGGATACAATAAGCTGTTTACCATCTACTCAAGTTGTAGTTCCTATTAGAGCAAATAATTTCAAAAAAATAATTTCATTGCAAGGAACTCTGCAGTTTAATCCGGCTGTTATTACTTATTCTAGTATTCAGTACAATTTAACAGGAATGAATAGCAGTAATTTTGGTACATCACAATCAGGTTCAGGGAAAATTACATACGCATGGAACGATCCGGCGAATACAGGCATAACTGTTGCCGACTCAACGGTATTATTTTCCGTTCTGTTCAATGCAGTGGGTGCATCCGGAAGCTATTCTGATGTTTCTTTTGTAGATTCGCCAACATCAAGGGAGGTTGTAGATTCGAGTCTTACGGCCATTGCAGCAACTTATATGAATGGAAAAGTAACGATCAACAATGCTCCTTCGACAAATAGCTTAACTTTTAAAATTGATTCTATAAATGCTTCCTATAATTCACAAGTATTAGTTCCTGTGAGAGTCAAAGGATTTAATAATATTTCAACCATTCAGGGCACCATTACTTTCGATCAAACAAAAGTGACTTTAATGAAAGCTGAACAATTCGGATTATCCGGTTTGGATACTACTTGCTTTGGATATACTTTAGGTAGTTCCGGTAAACTTACTTTTTCTTGGATTAATTTAAATGGACAGACTTTACCCAACGATTCTGCAATTTTTGCAATTCGTTTCTTAACCATTGGAAATCCAGGTACTCAAACTGCATTAGCTTTTTCTAGTACCCCAACCCCCCTTGAAGTTTCAGATGGTAATTTTAATGTTGTAACAGCAACCTATGCTTCTGGTTTAATAACAATTTCATCAAACGCTTCAATTAGTACGGGTGCTATTTCGTCCAGTACTTTATGCTCAGGAGCCTCGGTAAACGTTCCTTACACTGCGGTAAGCTTGTTTAATAGTGGAAACATTTTTACTGCTCAACTTTCTGACTCTTTGGGTAGTTTTAGTTCTCCTACTGTTATTGGAACCCTTAGCTCAACTGTTTCAGGAACTATTGCAGCAACCATACCTTCAAATACATTGCATGGAACTGCTTACCTCATTCGGGTTGTTTCATCTAATCCTGTGGTTACCGGAACGAATAATGGATCAAGTATTACCGTTAATCCTTTACCAGGGACTCCATCAACCCCTTCAGGCACTGCTGCTTTATGTGTAAATGCACCTAATACATCCTATTCTATTTCTCCGGTAAGTAATGCCACTTCCTATGTTTGGACCATAAGTCCTGTTTCTGCTGGAGTTGTGGTTGGAAGTGGAACTTCAATCGCCATTGATTGGAATAATACATACTCAGGATCTGCTTCATTGAGCGTGCATGCATTAAATTCTACCTGTCAAGGTCTTGAATCCCCCTTGTTAAATATCACCATTGCTGCGCTTCCTGTTGGAGGAACAGCAACCGCAGTTTCTCCAATTTGTTCGGGCAATACTTCTACTGTTTCGCTAACTGCCAGCACTGGAAGTATGCAATGGCAACAATCATCTGATGGAATTAACGGCTGGACAAATGTTATCGGTGGAAGTGGAGCTACTTCAGCTACTTATACAACCGCAGCATTAACTTCAACAATGTTTTATAGAGCCATGGTAAGTAATGGGGCTTGTTCCTCAGTGTATTCTACTATCGATACCGTTGTTGTTAATTCAATATCCATTGGGGGAACAGCAAATGCCGTTTCACCCATTTGTTCTGGGAATACATCCACTGTTTCCTTAACCGGGAACACAGGTTCAATCCAATGGCAACAATCACCCAATGGAAGTACCTTATGGGCAAATGTAAGCGGTGGTTCAGGTTCAACCTCTTCTATTTATACCACAGCTGCGCTTACTTCTTCAACCTATTACAGGGCTGTTGTTACCAATGGAGTTTGTTCAAGCGTTTATTCAGTTATTGATACGGTGATTGTAAATGCAACTTCAGTAGGAGGGACTGCACTTGCAACTTCCCCAATATGTTCTGGAAGTACTACAACTGTAACTTTAACAGGAAATACTGGTAATATTCAATGGCAACAATCCCCTAATGGAACTTCGTCTTGGGTCAATGTAAGCGGGGGATCAGGGGGAACCACAAATACTTACACTACTCCGGCTATTTCCACCATAACTTATTACCGTGCAGTGGTGACCAATGGGATTTGTCCAAGCGTTTATTCTGTTATAGATACGGTTACTGTTAATTATAGTTCTGTTGGAGGAACTGCAACCGCTGTATCTCCAATTTGTTCAGGAAGCAGTACCTCTATTACTTTATCTGGAAACACTGGAAATATCCAATGGCAACAGTCCTCAGACGGAATTTCCGGCTGGACAAATGTAAGCGGTGGAAGTGGAGCTACTTCAGCAACTTATATTACGCCAATAATCACAAATACAACCTATTACAGGGCGCAGATAACCAATGGAGTTTGCCCAAGCGCTAACTCTATTCTTGACACTGTTTCTATTCTACCCGTTCTCCAAGGCGGAACTGCAACCGCTGTTTCTCCAATATGTTCAGGTTCCAATAGCACTATAACCTTGACCGGTTATGTAGGATCTATTCAGTGGCAACAGTCGGCTGATGGAACCACTGGCTGGGTGAATGTTTCAGGAGGAAGTGGTTCAACGACATCAATTTATACAACGCCTGCTTTAACAACAACTACATATTATAGGGCGTTAATTTCAAATGGAATTTGTACCTCAGTTTATTCTATTATTGATACCGTAGTGGTAAACAATCCATCTGTTGGAGGGCTTGCAACTGCTGTTTCCCCGATTTGTTCTGGAAATACTTCCACCGTTACTTTAACAGGAAATACAGGTAATATTCAATGGCAACAATCAGCAGATGGAATTACCGGCTGGACAAATGTTATCGGTGGGAGTGGTGCAACTTCTTCCACTTACAATACGCCCATTCTAACCAATACAACATATTTTAGAGCAGTGGTTACCAATGGAGCTTGTTCAAGCGTTAACTCTATCCTTGATACTGTAATCATTCTACCGGTTCCGACTGGAGGGATTGCTAGTGCTGTTTCCCCAATATGTTCCGGTTCCAATTCTACAATTACTTTGACAGGCTATTCTGGATCTATTCAGTGGCAGCAATCTGTTGACGGAATTACCGGATGGGTGAACGTTTCAGGTGGAAGTGGTGCTAATACTTCAACATATACTACAACAACATTATCATCTACAATTTTTTATAGAGCCACATTAACCAATGGAATTTGTCCTTCGGTGAACTCTGTGGTTGATACAGTGATAGTTAACACCCCATCTGTTGGTGGAACCGCTTTGGCAATTTCTCCAATTTGTTCAGGAAATACATCCACCATCACATTGACTGGTAGTACCGGAAATATTCAATGGCAACAATCCCCGGATGGTACCACCGGATGGATAAATGTTTCGGGTGGAAGTGGAGATCGGAAGAGCACACGTC
>CAZJBB010000095.1:2085-11664 GCA_964543995.1 uncultured Bacteroidales bacterium | reverse complement strand
AAGAGAATCTGAAATTACAGCAAAATAACATTACTGAATTTGGGGAGAAAGATGCAACAGATGATTTGGTAGAACACTTCGAAAACTTGAAGTCAGATTACAGTAATGCATTGCTGTTTAAGGAAATAAGAAAAGATTTGTCGCAAATAATGATGTTAAACATGCAAGCCATTGAGCGTAAAAGTGATGTTGCTAAATCTACTGCTAAATCTGCTACCATGTGGATGGCTGTGGTAGGGACTTTTTGTTTTCTTATTTCTATTATTTTGTTTTTTAACATGCCCGGATACATTGCAAATCCAATAAAGGAGCTTACTGAAAGCATAAAGGAAATTGCTGCGAAAAATTATTCACAGCGAGTCCATTTTGAGAGTCATGGAGAATATGGAGAACTTGCAAAGTCATTCAATACAATGGCTGAAAAATTGCAGGAGTATGACAGTTTGAATTTGTCTAAATTGCTTTATGAAAAAAAACGTATTGAGACTCTTATAAATAGTATGCATGATCCTGTAATCGGATTGGATGAGAATATGAAAATACTATTTGTGAATGATGAAGCATTAAAAATTACCTGTTTGAAATTAGAGGATGTTATTGGGAAATCGGCCAAAGATATTGCTCTCTCTAATGATTTAGTAAGATCGCTTATTCAAAGTTTAACTCAGGGCAAACAATCAAGTGAAACTTATATAAATGAACCGGTTAAAATATTTTCCGATAACAAAGAAAGTTATTTTGAAAAAGAATTTATCGAAATTTTAATTTTGCCTACCGGTGAAACAATTAAACAACATATTGGAGATGTGGTGATTCTGAAAAATATAACCCCTTTTAAAGAATTGGACTTGGCGAAAACAAACTTTATTGCAACCATTTCCCACGAACTAAAAACGCCTATATCTTCAATTAAAATGAGCTTACATTTACTAGAAAAAATTAATGGAGTAAATAATACTGCTGAGCAAAAACAACTTTTCCAAAGCATTGATGAAGATAGCAATAGAATTTTAAAAATCATTGGAGAATTATTAAAATTAGCGCAATTAGAAACAGGGAATATTCATCTTGCCATTCAACAATGTAAACCACTTGATATTCTGAATTATTCTCTAGAGACAGTGAAAAACCAAGCTGAGCAAGGACAAATAATATTTGATGTTAAAGTGGATGAAAACCTGCCAAACGTCAAAGCAGATAATGAAAAAACAGCTTGGGTACTCATAAATATTTTATCCAATGCGATACATTATTCCCCTGAAAAAAGCAGTATTTTCATTGAATTGAAAAAAGAAAACGACAGAGTACTTTTTTCAGTAAAAGACCAAGGCAAGGGGATTGAATCACGTTATCTGGAAAAACTCTTTGACAAGTATTTTCAGGTTCCTGACAGCGGGAAATCAGGAACAGGTTTAGGTCTTGCAATCAGTAAAGAATTTATTGAAGGTCAAGGGGGTGAAATTGGGGTTGAAAGTACTATTGGCCTTGGTAGTCGATTTTACTTTTACCTTAAAACTTAATACGTTCTTATACCATTTTGAATTTTATAATCATCCAATTGAATTATACTAAAATGCCGATGTAATAGAAGTTTAGTGCAATTGAGCGAAGCGAAATAGGACTATTAATATATACAATCGGTATTACAGTCAAATGTAGAGGGAATAAGTGAAAAGTTCTCGCTGATTTCGCGGATGAAAACGCTGATTTCGCTGAAATTCCATATTAACCAATAACTAATAACTCAGTATACGACCCTAATGTTTTACTTTGGAATAACAATCAAATGATGTTCTTTCTAATGGCTTTAACCACGGCTTCTGATTTGGAATGCACCTGCATTTTGGTGTAGATGTTTTTAATGTGCCCTCCAACGGTGTCAACACTGATAAAACAATGGTCGGCGATGAGTTTGTAGCTCATGCCTTCTACTAAACATTTTAATATTTCTTTTTCTCTATCGGTTAAATTAAAATCGTCATTTTCATGTTTATGGGGGCTGCTTTTAAACATTTTAAGTACTTTGTTTGCAATGCTGGGCGTCATGGGTGCACCTCCATCGTAAATTTCCTTTATGGCTTCTAATATTTGAACCGGTGGGGTGTTTTTTAAAATGTAACCTTCAGCTCCATTTAAAATTGACTGAAATATTTTGTCGTTATCCTCAAAAATAGTCTCCATCAGAATTTTAATTTTCGGGAATCTATCTTTAATCAGTTTAACAGCCTGAATTCCATTTATTCCCGGCATTTCAATGTCCATTAATACCACATCAGGAAAAGTTGATCTGATGTTCTCAATGAGTCTGTCGCAATTGGCAAATGCTCCAATGCATTCAAAGCCCGGGCTGCCATTAATAAGTTGAAACAAGCCTTCTCTCAGACTGCTGTTATCTTCAAAAATTACCACTTTAATGTTCACCTTTTAAGTTTTAAGTTTATTGCGGTTCCGTTTCCTATTTCCGAATCGATTATAATACTGGCTCCTATTTCTGAAGCCCTTCTTTTCATGTTGTTTAATCCATTTCCATTGGATTGGACATTTGTATCGAATCCTTTGCCATTGTCCCGAATGGAAAGTTTTATATATCCTTCTTCGTAAACCAATATTAAAGCTACTTTGGATGCATTTGAATATTTTACTATGTTGTTTAATGCTTCTTTAAATATGAGGTAAAAATTTCTTCTATGCTCCATGGACAACCTTAATAAATTCAATTTTTCATCGGTGCGAAAACTGTATTCTATTCTTTTGGCTCTTAGGATATTATATGCGTGAGACCGCATGCGTTCAATGATGTTTTCGAATTGATCATTTACCGGATTAATACTCCAAACAATATCGCTTAGCGAATCAATAATATTCCTCGAGCTTTCGCCTATCATTTCCAATGCAAATTTGTCTTTTTCAGGAGATTGTTTTGCCACTTCACTATAAATAGAAATGCTATTTAAGGTACTGCCGATGTCGTCATGTAAGTCACTGGCAATTTTATTCCTGATTTTTTGCAATTTCAACACATGATTCATTCTGAAACGATATAAACCATATATGATTGAAGATATTAAGAGGATAATGAGTCCCCTGAACCACCAAGTTTCCCAATAAGGAGGAAGAATGCTGAAGGAAAATATTGCAGGATGGGCACTCCAATCTGAATTTGGCTTCTTTGCACGAACCATGATGGTGTATCTCCCTGCCTTTAAATTGCTGAATGAAATTCGATTGACATGACCTGAATTTGTCCAAGAGGTATCCAATCCAAGACACTTATAGGAATAAACAATATTATTAGGATTCCCAAATGTAATCGCATTGAACTCAAGGGTTATGGTGTTCTGAAAGTAGGGGAGTATGGGGTTTAATGGAAGCTGAAAATAGGGATCTATACTATCTGAATATTGATTCCAATTTGTTTTAGAAGAAAACAGATATGCACTTTCTATGTGTACTATTGGAGAAATGGTGTCATCCTTGATTTCATTGGGGTATATACAGCTCAGATGCTCATCTGTTCCGTACCAAATATTTCCTTCATTGTCTGTTGTCAGACATGAATTCAAGTAACTAATGTTGTCAAAACCTTCTTTTTCGCCAAATTTGGTTACCGCATGTAGGGTGTTGTTTCTGAATTGGATATGGGCAAGACCGCCGGCAGTAGTAGCCCAAACATTATTAAATGAATCAAAAGCAAAGTCAATCACCATATCACTTTGAAGACCATCATCACTGCTAATTACAAACTCCTTGATGAATTTACCGAACTTATTTTTCTTAAACTTAATTAATCCGTCTGATTTGGTTGCAATCCAAAGTTCGTTAGCTGTTTTCCAATGTATTTTCCGAATGCCGGTGTTTTTAATGGCTAAATCCTCGTTGAATCTTTTGATCCCCATGTGGTTTCTGCAATAAATAGCTCCGTTTGTGGTTCCTCCCCAAACGGCCCCGGAGGAATCAATTGAAAACGTCGTAAAGAAATCACCCTCAAAGTCTGAAATGGGTTCAAAACTGATTTTTTCATCGGTAATCCTTGCTATGCCAGTGTTGGTAGCCGTATAAATAGATTTGTCAAAGGGGTTGTAAATCACAGGATTGTAACCTGTATAGACATTGTACTTGGCACTCATGTCTTCAGCGGTTTTACCGGAAACCCTAATTAAGCGACTTGAATTATTTGTAATCCATAATCGATCTTTTTCATCCTTGGTGAAGCTTAAAATCCAACTATTTACTTTGTTCTTTGAGTTTATATCAAGGATGTTATCAGAGCTTGTAAATGCATTCTTAGTATAAACGGAGTATCCACCCGTGGTATGTCCCAAGAAAATGTTGCCTTTAGCGTCTTTGAAAATACTTCTTACTTGCCGCTTTTCGAAATCTACTGGGTTGGAGTAGAAGAATTCAATCCCTGATTTGTAAATTTTTATAAGTCCGGTAAAGGAAATAGCCCAAACATTACCTTCGTAATCTTCAGTGAAACAATAAATATAGTTGTTGCCTTTAATTTCAATATGCTCGTAATGGTTGCCATTAAAAATATAAATTCCATTATCAATGGTTCCAACCCACAAATTGTTTTCATGATCACCAAAAACGCCTTGAATGTTTTTATAACCAATAACTTCATCATGGATAAGGTTAAGTTGATTATTGTTAAAAGCATAAATATGATTCAGGGAGCGAACAAAAATTTGACCGGATTTTAGTTTTATGAGTGACAAATATGAATTCTCCTTGTCAGTTCTCATGATGGTTGAATAATTTCCTTTTTTATTGATTAATAAGATGCTATCATAACTGCTGATAAGGGATAAATTGTCATTTATTTCAGTGAAATATCGGTAAGCTCTTTGATGCTTTGCAGCAAGGATATTTATTTTAATCCATTTCCCATGTTGAAGTTCATATATACCATCGCAGCTTACAAATCTCATTTTATGGGATGAGGTTTCAAGTACCTGCACTATCCAAATGTCTTTTGGCGGGTTTTGAATAGGAAACTGAAGGAAATGAGTGCCATCAAAACAGCACACTTGGTCTTTAAAATGGAACCAAATCCGGTGAAGCGCATCTTCTACAAAATTATACGTACCGAAATATTGAGGCAGACCATCGCTCATCATGAAGTTTTTAAAAGTTTTTCCATCGAATCGGCTCAACCCTCCATTGGTACTTACCCATAAATATCCTCTCGAATCCGAAAAAACGGAAGTGCATTCCGAAGCCGGCAAACCATCTTTTATGCTGTATTTCCTGTAAGTATATCTTTGAGCAAATAGGGGCTCAATGGATATCAAGAGAATTATACAAATAAGAAAAATACATCTTTTAAAAAAGAGGCGCATCCCAATTGAATTATGACGCAAAGATAACGCACTGAAATTATTATAAACCCCGTAAACAAGTTATTTTTTAAAATGAATAAGATTATTTATAGCATAAATAGGTTGGTTAAATTTAATCGAAAGCCCAAAATACAACCTTTTTATGTTATTGTGGAGATTAAAAACCAAATGTAATTTTGGCTCAATATTTTTTAAATTATTCACAAACTTAGCATTATGAAAAAAAATACAATCTATTTATCAATTCTCACTATTAGAAGTTTCTGTTTTATTTTAATAGTGACACTTTCATTTTTATTTGTCTTTTCGGCTCATGCCCAATGGGTTGTAAAATCCTCAGGGCTTGATAACCAGCTAGGACTTCAAAGTATGGTTGCTCCCCTAGGTGATTCATTAAATTGTTATGCGATTGCATACAATGATGTCAGTTACTGGACTGCAAATCTTTCTATAATTTCAAAAACGAATAATGGCGGGACTACATGGCAAAAAGTTGACCTGAATACCATAACAGGTAATCGTTTATGGGGTTCATGCGCTACACCAAGAAATGTGGTTCATGTTATTGGGAATTCTGCAGCGGGTGGTAATCTATTTAAAAGTAAGGATGGGGGAAATACTTGGGTTCAAGAGGGCTCGAATACTTTTACAGACGTTAGTGGAGGTAGTTTTGTGAATAATATCTTTTTCTTTAATGCAAAAGATGGGGTTGTTTTTGGAGATCCCGAAGGTGGGTATTTTGAAATATATACCACCAGCGACAGTGGAAATACTTGGTCAAGAGTCCCATCTGCCAATATTCCGGCACGACTTCCCAATGAGTATGGTCTGACATTTTATGGCGATCAATATCAAAATACCGTATGGATGGGTGTAACCACTTGGGATGCTTCTTTTGCAAATATTACAAACAGTCGATTATTTCGATCAGATGATAAAGGCTTGACTTGGTATGTTAAAAATTCAAATATGCCATTATCCCAAAATGATGTTACCATGCGTTTTCGGGATGCAAATGTTGGTTTGATGAAAACTTATGGTTCTCTTTACCGAACCATTGATGGAGGAGGAACCTGGACTCAGTTTAATTATTGCAGCACATGGTATGCATCCAACCTTGATTATATACCGGGGACGAGTAGTAGTTGGATTTCGAGTGGAGGAGCTTTGGGAACCCAGCCCGGGACTTCCATTTCTCCCGATGATGGAACTACATGGGTGCCTATAGATGCCGGAACAAAGCATACTTGTGTGAAAATGACGAGCGACCATCATGGGTATTCGGGAGGCGTTTCTACCGGAAGCGGAACCGATGGGGTTTTTACTTTTAATGGGATCACAGGAATCAATGAAAATAACAATTCTAACCAGCAGTGGTCAATTTACCCCAATCCGGTAAGTGATAAAATCTATATTAAAAGCGAAAAACAATACAAGAGTAATAAAATCAATCTTTCGATTTATGATATTGACGGGAGAGTCTTAATTCAGAAAACAAAAATTTCTTTCAATGATGAAATTGATGTTTCAATGTTAACCAAAGGAATGTATTTGGTTGAAATTGAAAACAGTAATGGAAAATCATCTGATAAATTCATAAAAGAGTAATCAAAAAATCAATAAACAATTAAATTAACACCACCATGAAAAAAATCATTTTGAGTCTTTCTATTTTATTAGTAGGATTAACAACAAACATTGCAAATGCAACGGTAAGAACTGTTTCAAATAATTTGAATACACCCGGACAATATACAAGTATCAATGTAGCTTTAGAAGCAGCTTTGAATAACGATACTATTTATGTTTCTCCCTCTCCATATACTTATGGAGATATTACCATCCAGCAACATTGGAAAACTCTTTTCGTAATAGGAGGTGGCTATAACAATGAAGATGGCATAAACACAGTGTTTGGTACAATAAATTTTTGGACTATCCAGCCAGGCAGTGTCATTTCCGGTATCAAAGCCTCTAATATTACCAATACAGGAGGGGTCTCAAATGTAACAATTAGTAGAAGTCACATATTGGGATATATTAACGTAGGTAACGGTTGGATTGTAGAAAATTGCATTATTAGTTTAATGAATATTGGGGCTGATGGAAATAACATTGCAATTCGAAATAATATTATTACTGGGGCAATAAACGGAACTACAATGGGGTCAAATTGCCATTTTTATCACAATATCATCGAAACAACTGTAAATAACATGTCATTTTGCACGTTTACCGACAACATCTTCTACCTGTCCCAAATTGCAATATGGTCTAACACCATAAATTGTGTTTTTAACAACAATATTATTTGTGAACCTAATTCTTATGGGGCTTTAGCCTTTTTAAATACAAATGGAAACATAGGCCATAATAATTTCAATCAGGATCCTGGAGCACCTTTATTCAATACACCCACACCTCCCAGTGCTGTTCAAACCTACCCCGCATTATTAAACTATAACTGGACGGTTGCAGCAGGCTGCCAAGCCGCTTTGTATAGCTCAGATGGGACACATTGTGGTATTTATGGGGGCTATTTCCCAATGCAAAATTTGACCGGAGCTACCCCTATCCCACAAATGACGTATTTAAATATTCCTGTGAACAGCGTGGGGCTTAACCAACCCTTGCTAAATGTACAATTTAAAGCTAGAAAACAGAATTAAAATAACTTAAAAAATATTCATCATGACTAAAATTAAAAAAATATTGTTAGCTGTATGTTTTATAGCAGTGAACGTTAACATCCTAAAAGCAACCGATCTTTATGTTAATGATAATGGAGCGAGTGGAGCATACTCATCTATTAAATCGGCTATAGAAGCAGCAAGCTCGGGTGATAATATTTATATTTTCCCAAAATCAAATGGGGAGTTTTATGATGAGTTGACACCACAAAATGGTGTGCCTCAGGGAGTACATGTCCTTTCTGCAGTTCAAGGCCAGCGTTTTAAATATAGAGTACATGCCGCCTTTTATTTAAGGACTAATAGTTTAATTAGTAATGGTGAAATTGACGCAATGGGTGGATTCATCCCTGAAGAAGGGGCTAGGGTTATTAATTGTAAAATATTATTAGAAGAAAGCCCTATTGTTTCTTGGGGTGGGATTTTTGAAAATGATAGCATCACAAGTGTTATGGCTTTCCCAAAAGTGGGCATTTCTATCCATGGAACGAAAACAAGAATTTCCGGTTGCTATATCAATTGCACTTTTAGCGGTACTGCCATAACAAATGTTATTCAAAACTCTTATAGCCTTGATTCTACCTTTATTATTGGAAATAGAATTATTGGGAGTGTTGTTTTTAATGACCTCAGCCACAGTGTTTTTATTTATAATAATCTAATTTCTACTCAGGAGCATTCAAGTATTGGATTTAATAGTGATTATTCTCAGGGTGCTGATTTTGCTAAAATTGAGATATTAAACAATACTTTATCGGGTGAAATTATAAGTATTGGAGTCAATAAAAACTTTAATATAAAAAATAATTTATTCCTTATTGTTGATGCCTTCGAAGCAGTATACTTGAATAATTCCCAAAATTCAACTATAAGCTATAATTATGTCAATCTTTCGAATAATGTTGAAAGCACTTTTGCTTTTGCTCATGGATTTACAAACGACGGGACAAATGTAATTAGTTCAAATACTACTATCGATAGTCAAGGACATTTAATGTCTGGTTCTGATGCAATTAATGGAGGAGACCCTGATTCTCAATACTTAGATTTGGATTTAACCAGAAATGATGTGGGTTGTTATGGTGGAAGTTTTAGTTTGAGTAATTTTAATAATACTGGTATTGGAGGACCTCATGTTTTATTTATGAATTTACCAAGAAAAATTACATCCAATCAGTCCATTAGCATCATGGCTGATGGCATTGCAAATTAATTGATGCAATACATTTATATGAAAAAAGTATTAAAACAGCTACTATACATACTGTTTTTTATTTCGTCGGTTGGATTAAATGCCCAAACCATAACTTTATCCCAAGCTGAATATTTTATAGATTCAGATCCGGGTTTAGGCAATGGAATTCCAGTAAATCCTACTGATGGAAATTTCAGTTCTGCTTTTGAGCAAGTGCTGGCGAATGGCATCAGTGTATCGACAGGAAATCACAGTATAAATATCAGGGTTAAAGATGCCACTGGCAATTGGAGTCCGGTATTTTCGTCTGCTATCAGCGTTCAAAATTTGCAAGAAATTAAACTTACTC
>CAZJBB010000095.1:0-1985 GCA_964543995.1 uncultured Bacteroidales bacterium | reverse complement strand
TTGTAGATGCCGACCCGGGACAGGGAAATGCCACGCCCATGCTGGCTTTTGATGGGAATTTTAGTTCCGCTTTTGAACAAGTGTTGGCCAATGGCATCAATCTTTCCACAGGAAATCACAGCATTAATATCCGAGTTAAGGATGCTTCTGGCAATTGGAGTCCTGTTTTTGCTTCTGTCGTAAATGTTATTTGCACGTCTTCACCGGCTGCAATTTCCGGTGATCTGAGTTTTTGTGCCGGAGGTAATACCACCCTAACTGCAAGTGAAGGAGTTTCCTATTTGTGGAGCAATGGGGCAACATCTTCTTCTATTACTGTTAATACAGAAGGGACTTATTCTGTTCGGGTAACATCATCCGGAGGTTGTTTGGATACAGTGGCTGTAAATGTTATCCAAAAATCACCACCCAACAATTTAATGTATGCATTAAATCCGGCAACATATCGTATCGGAAATTCGATTGTAGCAAATACTGCCATATACAATGGTGGAGCACCAAGCAGTTATTCTATTTCCCCAAATCTACCGCAAGGACTTAATTTTAATTCAACAACAGGCGATATTTCCGGGACTCCCATTGAAGGGATCTCTGCTACCCCGTATACGATAACTGCAGTTAATTGCTCCGGATCTGCTTCTACACAAATCACTATAAGTGTTTTGCCTGATTCTCAGAGTATTATTCTTGCTGAGTATTTTTTCGACACGGACCCTGGTTTTGGAAATGGAACCGAACTTAATATGCAATCTACAAATAGTGTTGATTTTATTGTAAATTCAATTTCAACCACCGGATTGGCTGAGGGTTACCATAATTTGTTTTTCAGAGTGAAAGATTATTCTGGAAAATGGAGCCTTTATTTAGGGAAGCAATTCTTTATTCAACCTGCAAGTCCTGCGATTACTCAATTGGTAAAAGCTGAATATTTCTTTGATACTGACCCAGGCATAGGAAATGGTACTTCAATTGCAACTAGCAGTACCGATTCTATTGATTTTACAATAGCTACAATGCCTACTAACAGTTTAATGCCCGGTTATCACAATGTGTTTGTTCGGATGCAAAATAGTATTGGCAAATGGAGCCTTTATTTAGGGAAACAATTTTTTATTCAACCGGCAAGTCCAACGAATAATCAATTGGTTAAAGCTGAATATTTCTTTGATTCCGATCCCGGATTGGGAAATGGTACTTTAATTTCACTTAGTATTGCTGATTCTGTGGATATTACAATAGCTTCAATTTCAACAAGTGGTTTAATGCCAGGCTATCACAACGTATTTGTTAGGGCACAAAACAACCTTGGCAAATGGAGCCTTTATGCTGGAAAGCAATTCTTTGTAAAGCCAGCAACAGGGGCAAATGCTCAAATTGTGAGTGCCGATTATTTTTTTGATTCGGATCCTGGTGTAGGGAATGGTATCCTTGTTTCTCCCTCTTTTTCATCTGCGGATTCTATAAATATTATAAGAAATATTTCCACTTCTGGACTGGCATTAGGCAGCCATATTCTTTCAGTAAGAGTGAAAACCCAAGTTGGAAAATGGAGTATGACTATGGCGAAAAGCTTTAATATCATTTGTAACCCTCCGCCAAGCATTACAGGAGATTTGAGTTTTTGTTCCGGAGGGTCCACCCGACTTACTGCAAGTGAAGGGGTATCCTATCTTTGGAATACTGGTGAAACCTCTCCTTCGATTACCGTTACAAGTGGTGGAACCTATACAGTAGCGGTGGGCTATGCCTGCGGAAGCAGTTCATCAACCAGTGTTTTAGTGACGGAAAATGCATTGCCCAATATTGGCTTTAGCGGGAATACCCATATTTGTCCGGGGAGTTCCACAGCATTAAGTGGGATCGGAGCTTTAACATACCAGTGGTCAGGAGGAATTGTAAATCAGAACTCATTTGTCCCCACCCAAGCTCAAAGCTATACTGTAACCGGAACAGATACCAATGGATGCAGCAACACGGCAATAGCG